>CAXTXZ010000308.1:0-5432 GCA_964248015.1 uncultured Rhodopila sp.
TCAATCACTTCCGCGATCGCCTCGCGGCGCTGGTTGCCATCCGCAGCACCTCGCAAGACCCGGGGCACGAGGCCGACGTCCAGCGCTACCTCTCCGACGCCATCCAGCCCTGGCTGGAGCGCATGGGCTTCAGCGTCGAAATCCACCCGAACCCGGAAGCTGGCTTCGGCCCCATCCTGTTCGCCGAAAGGCTGGAAGGCCTGAACCGGCCCACTGTCCTGACCTACGGCCACGGCGACACGGTGCGCGGCCTCGATGACCAATGGCGCGACGGCCTGGCTCCCTGGACCCTGACCGAGGAAGCCGATCGCTGGTACGGCCGCGGCACCGCCGACAACAAGGGCCAGCATGCGCTGAACCTAGCCGCGCTAGAGGCCGTCCTGGCCGAGCGCGGCGGGACCTTGGGCTTCAACCTGAAACTGATCCTGGAAACCAGCGAGGAACGCGGCTCCACCGGCCTGCGCGCCTTTGTCGCCACCCATGCCGACCGCCTGGTCGCCGACGTGCTGATCGCCAGCGACGGCCCGCGCGTCATGCCGGACGTCCCGACAATCGCCACCGGCACCCGCGGCACCTATCATTTCGACCTGGTGGCGGACGAGCGGCCGGGCGGCGTCCATTCCGGCCATTGGGGCGGCCTGACCACTGATCCCGCCATCATCCTGAGCCATGCGCTTGGCGTCATCAGCGACCGCCACGGCAAGATCCTGGTGCGCGATTGGTTGCCCGCCAATGGCGTGCCTGCCGCGGTGCGCGCTGTCCTGTCCGGCTGCCCGGTCGGCGGCGGAGGGGAGGCCGCCTCCATCGATTCGGACTGGGGTGAACCAGGCCTGACCTCAGCCGAGAAAATCTACGGCTGGAACAGTTTCATCGTCCTGGCGATGCTGTCCGGCCGTCCGGAGAACCCCGTCAACGCCGTCGCCCCCAATGCCCGCGCGCACTGCCAGATACGCTACACCGTTGATACCGACCCGGCGAAGTTCGAAGCCGCGTTGCGGCGATACCTGGACGACAACGGCTTTCACCAGCTTCGCATCGAAAACGCTTTCGTCCGCATGCCGGCCAGCCGGACCGACCCCGGCCACCCCTGGGTCCGCTGGACCGTGGCCAGCATGGAAAACACCCTCGGCAAACGCGTGCAGGTGATCCCCAACTCGTCCGGCGGACTACCGGGCGACGTGTTTGTTGATTATCTTGGCGTGCCGCTGGTCTGGATACCGCACAGCTACAACGGCTGCAAACAGCATGGCCCAGACGAGCACCTGCTGATGGCCCCAGCTCGCGAGGGACTGGCGGCGTATGCCGGCATCTGGTGGGATCTCGGCGAACCGGGCACGCCCTGACACCAGGGCACCTTGCGTGGCACAGGCATGCGGGCATGGTCCTGAACCAGCCCTCATCGGAAATCCGGCAGGGGATCGCGGCCTTTAAAACGAACCCATTGAACTGATCCGCTGCGCCAGCGCCCTGACGAACTCACCAGTGGAGGCGGCGCCGCCAAGATCCCCGGTTCGCACCTTCTCCCCATTCAGCACCTCGTCAATCGTCCGCCGCAGATGCCGCGCCTGCTCGGCCAGCCCGACATGATCAAGCATCAGCCCAGCGGCGAGCAGTAACGCGGTCGGATTGGCCAGGCCCTTGCCGGCGATATCCGGAGCCGACCCGTGCACGGCCTCGAAGATCGCCGCTTTCTCGCCGATGTTGGCGCCGGGCGCGGCGCCCAGCCCGCCCACCAGGCCGGCGATCAGGTCCGACAGGATGTCGCCGAACAGGTTGGTCGTCACGATCACGTCGAACTGCCACGGATCAAGCACAAGCTGCATGGCGCAGGCATCGACAATGCGTTCGTCGCAGGCGATGCGGCCTTCATACTCCTTCGCGACCTGCTGCCCAGCCTCCAGGAACACGCCGGTCAATGCCTTCAGCACGTTCGCCTTGTGCACCAGCGTGACCTTCTTGCGGCCAAGCTTCGCCGCATGCTCGAAGGCGTAACGCACGATCCGCCTTGATCCCTCGCGGGTGTTGACGCCGGAGGAGATCGCCACCGCGTGCGGATCGTCGCCGATCGGGATGTAGTGCTCGAAAGCCACGTAAAGGCCCTCCAGGTTCTCCCGCACCAGGATCAGGTCGATGTTGTCGTAGCGCCCGCCCGGCACCAGCGTGCGGGCTGGCCGCAGATTGGCGAAAAGCTGGAATTCCTCCCGCAGGCGCACGTTGACTGAGCGGAACCCGCCACCGACCGGAGTGGTCAGCGGCCCTTTCAGCGCCAGCTTGTTGCGGCGGATGCTGTCCAGCGTGGCCTGCGGCAGCGGGTCGCCGCCCGAGGCGATGCCAGCCAGGCCACCCTGCTGGATGTCCCACGCGAAAGGCGCGCCGATCGCCTCCAGCACCTGGACAACGGCAGCGACGATTTCCGGTCCGATGCCGTCTCCGGGGATCAGGGTCGCGGGGATCTTGTTGCTGCCCTGGACGGCGCGTGGCTCGAAGCTCATGCTGGCGGACCCTGGTGGTTGGCGACCAGGACCGTATCATGGATCAGGCAAGTGGAAGGCCTAAATCGTTCGGCCAGGGCGTCACACGGGCTTGGTTGGCCAGCGGGCAAGAAGCTGTCCAGCCGGCTCAGGCGGATGACGGACAGGACGTTATGCCCTGCCTGACCATGGCGCTCGTCAAGGCTGGTCGTGCAAAGGCCGGGGCACCTTGCCGACGCGTTGCCGCAACGGCGTCACGCGCCGCAGACGCACGTCCGTATGGCAGCGAAAATCCGTGGCGGTTCCCTCCAGCACGCCGTCGCTGATCTCCCCATTGAACACGGTCATGCCAGCAAAGCCACCGGTCGGGTTGGGCCAGAGGCCCGAGGCGCGCACATGCCCGTTCTCGCCCACGGTGCCCGTCATCAGTGTCCTGGGGTTGAACAAGGGCATGGAAAACCGGCCCCCTGTCACGCTGGCCGAGGTCGTGCCCCGCAGGCGGCTGATCCCACAGGCATCCGTCCGATCCGACTGGCGCGTTCCGGCATAGCGTCCGTCATGCCGCACCGACGGAACAGGATCCGTAACCGAACATCCCGCAAGGCCCAGCGCCACAACGGCGCCCCAGCCGCCGAGCCGTCCAGCCAGGCGACTAAAGGCCAGCAAGAATGAAAGCGCGCAGCGGATGGGACGGGCCTTGCAGACGGCTATCTCCGCGCTTCCCCGATCGCCGGCAGATCCTCCGTGATGCCTGCCAGCACCTCCGCCACATGGCGCGCCTGCACGGGTTGTCCCTCGCGCTGCAACCGACCCGCGATATTCAGCAGGCACCCCAGATCGCCGGCCAGCACCATCCCGGTGCCTGTCGCGGCAATGTCCTTTGCCTTGTCCGACACCATCCGAACCGATATGTCCGGATACTTGACGCAGAAGGTTCCGCCGAACCCGCAGCAAATCTCCGGTTCGGCCATCTCCACGACATTGACGCCAGCCGCCCGCAGCAAGTCCCTGGGCTGCTGCTTGATCCCCAGTTCGCGCAGGCCGGAGCAACTGTCGTGATACGTCACCGTGCCGGCAAACGCGGAGCCTGTCTCCCGCACGCCCAGCACGTCCGTCAGGAAACTGACCAGCTCGAACACACGGGCCGCCATTGCGTCGGCCGCTGCCCGCTGGTTCGGGTCGTCGTCGAACAAATGTGGCAAATGCCGCTTCAGCATCCCCGCGCACGATCCCGAAGGCACGACAATGTAATCATAACCCCCGAACGCCTCAACGATCCCCACCGCGAGGTCCCGCGCCGTGCGCCGGTCACCCGAATTGTAAGCCGGCTGCCCGCAACAGGTTTGCGCCCGTGGCGCCTCCACCTCGCACCCGGCTTGTTGCAGCAGCTTGATGGCGGCGAAGCCAATGGAGGGCCGATGCATGTCGACCAGGCAGGTCACGAACAGGCCGACCCGAGGCTTCCCGCTCATGCCCGCACCCCTATGGCCCGCACCATTTCCCTCGTCACGATCCTGTCCCGGCAATGCTCAGCTCACGCGCTGGCGCGTATACCGAAGTCAGCCGCTGCGCGCGGCCGCCAAGCGCCAGGTCGGGTCCTGTTGCGACAGGTCGCGATCGAATGTCCACAGGTCGGTGATCTCCGTCACCGCGTCCGTCCCTGTCAAGGGCCTCCCGTTCTTGTCGTGGGAATAGCTGATCTGGTCCGACACGATCCGCACGGTCACCGAACCTGTCGAACCCTTCAGCGTCGCCTCGTCGATGGCAAGCTGCTGGATCGACTTGATCTCGCTGACCTGGGTTTCCCCGGCCTTTTCCCGCGCGCTGATCGCCTGCTCGAACGCATGATAGGTCTCGTCCGCGAGCAACGCCCTGAGCCCGGGCCGATCGCCCGCGGCGAAGGCCTTGACGATCATCCGGAACGCCTGCTCCGCGCCAGCCAGGAACCGGGCCGGATCAAACGTCCGGTCGATCTCATGCATCCTGGCCAGCGCCTGTCCGGTCGAAGTGCCCGCCTCTGGCACAGTGGTGGCAGCCGGTGGCGGCATCGGCTCCGCCTTGCCCTCGATGATCGGCGCGGGATTGACGGGACGGACGGGAACCGGCTGGACAGGCGTGGCCTGCCGCTCGAAACCCGTGCGCTTGCCGAGGATGCTGCGCAGCCGCAGCACCAGAAAAGCCGCGATCATCCCAAAAAGGATCAGATCGATCGGAAAGCCGCCGGTCGCACCCATGTTGTCGTCTCCTGTAGGTATCAGAGATAGGGGGGCTGCCGCAGCCTGACAAATGAAACCGGGCCGGATTTGTCTAAATATCGTTCGACGGCCCTAATTCCCGCCTGAACGCTTCAACGACGCTTGCTGGCCAGTGGCTGCCGATCCCGCGCCTCCAGGCTTGCCGCAAGGGTCCGCCGCCTGTACAGCGCGGCCATGATCCTGCTGCGCCATGGCCAAAGCGAATTCAACCTGCACTTCGGCGCAACCCGTCGAGACCCCGGGATCATCGATCCCCGCCTGACTGATCTGGGCCACATGCAGGCGCGCGAAGCCGCGCATCAACTGGCCAGCCAGGGCATCCAGCGCATCATTGTCTCGCCCTATGCCCGCGCCCTGCAGACGGCCGGCCCGGTCGCGGAGGCGTTGGGGATGCCGCTGACCGTCGATCCGATCGTGCGCGAGCGCCATGCCTTTGCCTGCGACGTCGGCTCGCCGCGGGCTGATCTGGAACGCGAATGGCCCATGCTGGACTTCTCCGCGATCGAGGGCATCTGGTGGCCGCCCGAGGAAGAGCCCGAAGCCTCCATCATCGACCGCGCCGCGCGCTTTCGCGCCAGCCTTGCCGCCCGCCACGACTGGGCGAACACCTTGGTCATCAGCCACTGGGGTTTCATCCTGAGCATGACCGGGCAAAGCGTGGCCAACGGCCAGTGGTTGCGCTGCGATCCGCGCGAGGCCGCTCCGG
>CAXTXZ010000309.1:0-5422 GCA_964248015.1 uncultured Rhodopila sp.
GGGATGCACCGCCGTACCTCGACGACCTGGACGTCGACGCGATCCCTGATCGGCGACTTGAGCTGATGCTGGTGTGCGCGCACCCCGCGATCGACCGCGCCGTGCGCACTCCGCTCATGCTCAACACCGTGCTCGGCTTCACCGCCGAGCAGGTCGGCCGGGCGGTCTCGGTGCCGCCCTCGCCGATGGCGCCGCGATCCTGGTCAAGGGCAGCCAGGGCAGCGGCATGGGGCGCGTGATCCGGGGCATCGCGGCGGCCGCGGACGCCGCCACTCATGCGGCGCGGGTGGGCTGATGCTTTACATGATCTTCCGGCCGCTCGCCGACCAGTTCATCCTGTTCAACCTGTTCCGCTACATCACGTTCCGCGCCGGCGCCGCCTGCCTGACCGCGCTGGTCGTCAGCTTCCTGTGGGGGCCGTGGCTCATCCGCTGGCTCAAGTCGCTGCAGCCGCAGGGGCAGCCGATCCGTATGGACGGGCCGGAACGCCACCTGCTGGAGAAAAAGGGCACGCCCACCATGGGCGGCCTGCTGATCCTGGGCAGCCTGAGCGCCGCGACGCTGCTCTGGGTCGATTTGCGCAACGGCTATGTTTGGGCGGTTCTGTTCGTCACGCTGGGCTACGGCGCGCTGGGGTTCTGGGACGATTACCTGAAGGTCACCAAGCGCAACACGCGCGGCATTCCAGGACGGACCAAGCTGCTGGCGCAGGCCACCGTCGGCTTCATCGCCGCGGTCTGGATCACGACGCTGGCGCGCGGGCCGCTGAGCACCGCGCTGACCTTTCCGATCTTCAAGGAACTCACGCTGCAACTCGGCGTCCTGTTCCCTGTGTTCGGCACGGTCGTGATGATGGGCGCGTCGAACGCGGTGAACCTGACCGACGGCCTGGACGGGCTGGCGATCGTGCCGACCATGATCACCGCCAGCGTCTTCACGCTGATCGCCTACCTCGTGGGCAACCGCATCTTCGCCGACTACCTGCAACTGAACCCCGTGGTGGGGGCGGGTGAGCTGGCGGTGTTCTGCGCCGCCCTGGTCGGCGCCGGCATGGGTTTCCTGTGGTTCAACGCGCCGCCCGCCAAGGTCTTCATGGGCGACATCGGCAGCCTCGGCCTGGGCGGCGCGCTTGGGGCGGTGGCGATGGTGACCAAGCACGAGGTCGTGCTGATGATCGTCGGCGGCCTGTTCGTGGTGGAGACGCTGTCGGTCGTCATCCAGGTGTTCTGGTTCAAGCGCACCGGGCAGCGCGTCTTCCTGATGGCGCCGCTGCACCACCATTTCGAGAAGAAAGGCTGGGCGGAGCCTACCATCGTGATCCGCTTCTGGATCATCTCGATGATCCTGGCGCTGGTCGGCCTGGCGACCTTGAAGATCCGATGACCGATCCCGCCACCCTGTTTCGCGGCAAGCGCTTCGCCGTCGTCGGCCTGGGCAGGAACGGCCTGCCCGCCGCCCGTGGCCTGGCCGCCATGGGAGCGAAGGTGACCGCCTGGGACGACAACCCTTCCGCCCGTGCCGCCGCCGGGGATCTCGATCTTCGTGACCCGCTGGCGCACGGCCTGGATTGCGATGCCCTGGTGCTGTCGCCCGGCATTCCCCATCGCCTGCCCAGGCCGCATCCCGTCGCCCAGGCCGCCATGGACTCGGGCATCCCGATTCTGTCCGACGTCGAGCTTTTGTTCCAGGCCGTGCGGCAAGCGGGATCGCGCGCCCGCTTCGCCGGCATCACCGGCACCAACGGCAAATCCACCACCACCGCGCTGCTGGCGCACATCCTGGGCGGGGCTGGAATCACGGTTGCGGCGGGCGCCAACCTTGGCCCGGCGGCGCTGTCGCTGCCGCTGCTGCCACATGATGGCGTATATGTACTGGAGATGTCCTCCTACATGTTGGAGCGACTCGCCACACTGCGATTTGATGCGGCAGTGATGCTAAACCTCAGCGCTGACCATCTCGATCGCCATGGCGACATGGCCGGCTACGCCGCGGCGAAACGCCTGGTGTTCGATCGGCAGGCGGAAACGGACCTTGCCGTGATTGGCGTGGACGACGCGGAGTCGCGCGACATGGCTGCCTGGCTGGACACCCGGCCCGCGCGGGTTGTCCGCGTATCCGGGGCGGATGTACCGCTCGCGGCCGGTCCCGCGCTGCCTGGCGCGCACAATGCGCAGAACGCCGCGGCGGCCACCGCCATGGCACGATTTCTCGGCGTGCCCGACCGCGGCATCGCCGCCGGCCTGGCCAGCTTTCCCGGCCTGCCGCACCGCCAGCAGCGCGTTGTCCAGGTCGAGGGCGTCACCTTCGTCAACGACAGCAAGGCGACCAATGCCGAGGCAACGCAACGCGCCCTGGTCTGCTACGACCGCGTGATCTGGATCGCCGGCGGCATGGCGAAGGAGGGCGGCATCGCGTCCCTCGCGCCCTTGTTCCCTCGCGTCGCCCACGCCCTGCTGATCGGCCGCGACGCCGCGAGCTTCGCTGGCGCCCTGGCACGCCACAACGTCCCGTTCGACATCGCCGGCACGCTGGACGCCGCCGTTCCCGCCGCCTTCGCCGCCGCCAAGGCCGCCGGCGTTCCCGTCGTGCTGCTGTCCCCGGCCTGCGCGAGCTGGGACCAGTTCACCGGTTACGACCAGCGCGGCGACCGCTTCGCCGAGCTTGCCCGCGCCTTGGCGCATCCCGTGGAAGGAGCTGCCTGATGGCCGCCCTGCCACGCGCCGACAACTCCTTGCTGGGCCGCTGGTGGTGGAGCGTGGATCGCTGGACACTGGGCGCCATCGGCATGCTGATCGGCTTCGGCTACATCATGATGCTGGCGGCAAGCCCGGCGGTGGCAGAGCGCATCGGCACGTCACGGGATCTGTTCATCCTCAAGCAGGTGGGGTTCCTGGCGGTGGCGGGGGCGGTTGTCCTGCTGGTCTCCCTGCTGTCTCCCCGCGGCATCAAGAAACTCGCCATCATCGGCTGCCTGGTCGCCCTGGCGATGACCGCCGCCACGATGATGGTTGGGGTGGAGATAAAGGGCGCGCGCCGCTGGATCTCCCTGCCCGGCATGACGGTGCAGCCCAGCGAGTTCCTCAAGCCCTGCTTCGCGGTCGTCGCCGCCTGGCTGCTGACCGAGGGCAGGAAATCGCCGCGCTTTCCCGGCATCATCCTGGCTTTCCTGGTCTTCGGCGTCATCCTGATGCTGCTGAAGTCGCAGCCGGACATCGGCATGCTGGCGGTGGTGACGATCGTCTTCCTCGCCCAGCTTTACATTGCCGGGCTGCCGCTGATCCTGGTCGGCATGGCGCTTGGCCTGATGGGCGGCGGCGCGGTCATGGCCTATGCCTTCTTTCCGCATGTCCGCAGCCGCGTGACGCGGTTCTGGGACGGCACCGGCGACAACTACCAGGTCACCACGGCGCTGGAGGCGTTCGGCAACGGCGGCCTGATGGGCCGCGGCCCCGGCGAGGGCCATGTCAAGGACGTGCTGCCCGACGCGCACGCCGACTTTGTCTTCGCCGTCGCGGGCGAGGAGTTCGGCATGCTGCTCTGCGTCATCATCCTGGCGGTGTTCGCCTTCATCGTGCTGCGCGGCCTGCTGCGGCTGCTGCGCGAGCACGACCCGTTCATCGTCCTGTCCTGCACCGGCCTGATCACCGGCTTCGGGCTGCAGGCTTTCGTCAACATGGCGTCCACCCTCAAGCTGATACCGACCAAGGGCATGACCTTGCCGTTCATCTCCTATGGCGGCTCCTCGGTTGTCGCGGTGGCGCTTGGGATGGGCATGCTGCTGGCGCTGACCCGCCGCCGCGGCCGGGATGAACCGCTATGAGAGGCCCCGCTGTCCAGACCATCGTCATTGCCGCAGGCGGCACCGGCGGTCATTTCTTCCCCGCCGAAGCCCTTGCCAGTGAACTTGTCGCGCGTGGCCACCGTATCGTGCTGATGACCGACGCCCGCTCCGGCGGACTGGCCAGCGCGGTGTTCGCCGGGCACGAGAAACACATCCTGCGTGGCGCGGGCATCGCCGGCCGAGGCGCCTGGCGTGGCGTGAAGGCGGTCGCGGCGCTCGCCGCCGGCGTTATCCAGGCGCGCGCGCTGCTGTCCCGGCTTGGCCCCGCGAGCATCGTCGGCTTCGGCGGCTATCCCTGCGTCGCCCCGGTCCTGGGAGCCAGCATGCTGCGCCGACGCCCTGTCGTCATCCTGCACGAGCAGAATGCCATTCTTGGACGGGCGAACCGTTTTCTGTCGGCCCGAGCCACCGCGCTGGCGCTCAGTTTCCCTGGCACGTGGCACGTTCCTCCTGGCGTGCAAACCCACGTAAGCGGCAATCCCGTGCGCCCGGCCATCGCCGCTCTGGGGCAAGCCGGCTATGTCGCGCCGACCAGCCAGCTCCGCCTTCTGGTTCTCGGCGGCTCGCTCGGCGCGCGTGTCTTCAGCGATGTGGTCCCGGCGGCGTTGCGCCTGCTGCCGCGGGATCTGCGCGCGCGCCTGTCCGTGGCGCAGCAATGCCGCGCCGAGGATCTGGACCGGGTTCGGGCGGCCTATGCAGCCGACGGCACGACGGCGGAACTCGCGCCTTTCTTCCCGGATGTCGCGGCGAGGCTGGCGGCGTCGCATCTTGTCATCACCCGCGCCGGCGCTTCCACCGTGGCGGAACTGGCGATGGCGGGACGGCCCGCGATCCTGGTGCCGCTGCCCGGCGCCATCGATGATCACCAGACCGCCAATGCCGCGCCGTTGGTGCAGGCGGGCGGCGCATGGGCCATGCCGCAATCCGGACTGACGCCGCGGTCGCTGGCGGACCGGCTTTCGGAACTGCTGCGCGATCCGCCAACGCTGGCAATGGCCGCGGCGGCGGCGCGCACCCAGGCGCAAGCCGGCGCGGCGGCGCGCCTGGCCGATCTTGTTGAGGAACATCAGCAGGCCGTCGCGGCGGGAGCGCAGGCATGAGGGCGCTGCCTCTTTCCATCGGCACGATCCACTTCGTCGGCATCGGCGGCATCGGCATGTCGGGCATCGCCGAGGTGCTGCACACGCTGGGCTATGCCGTGCAGGGCAGCGACATCAGCGACAACGCCAACGTGCGCCGGCTGCGCGACGCCGGCATCCCCGTGGCCATCGGGCACGACGCGGCGAACGTCGCCAACGCGCAGGTGGTCGTGGTCAGCACGGCGGTGAAGCGCGACAACCCCGAGGTTTCCGCCGCCCGCGCCCGCCTGGTGCCCGTGGTGCGCCGGGCGGAGATGCTGGCCGAACTGATGCGGCTCCGGTGGGCCATCGCCGTGGGCGGCACGCATGGTAAAACGACCACTACCAGCCTCGTGGCCTGCGTGCTGGAAGCGGCGCGCATGGACCCGACCGTGATCAACGGCGGCATCATCAACGCCTACAACTCCAACACCCGGCTCGGCGAGGGCGAGTGGATGGTGGT
>CAXTXZ010000310.1:0-5412 GCA_964248015.1 uncultured Rhodopila sp.
ATGCACGCGCAAAGTGGGATCAACAACAGCAAGCGTATCGGTCCCCATCTTGCAAGTGCCGACGGGATGGAAATAGCTGGTCGTCGAGTTGCGGGCGAAATCCACAAGCTCAGCTTGCGTGAGCGCCTTGCCGGGGACCAGTTCGCCGTCGCTGATCTCGGCGAATGCTTTTTGACGGCCCAACTCGCGGCAATGCTCGATGCAACGGAGCGTGGCCGCAAGGTCGGCGTCAGTGGACAGGAAGCCGGAATCGAGCAAGGGGTTGGCGCGCCAGTCCGCGCTCGCAAGCCTGACGGTGCCGCGTGACGATGGCCGCACCAGGCCCGGCGCGATCGTGAAGGCATCAGGCGGCATCGCGCCATGGGCCTTGGTCAGCGCCGGCGTCAGCACGGCAAGCTGGATCAGCACGGGTTGCAGGTCTGGGCCGGTTCGATTGGGCGTGCTGCGAATGAAGCTGGTCGCCTCGACCGCGTTGCTGCCTGCGTTGCGCGGCGGCATGGTTCCCTTGTATCGGAAGATCACTCCTTCAAGCAGTGGGTGATCCTGGTAGTTCTCGCCGACGCCGGGCAGGTCAACGACAGGGGCAATGCCGAGCTTGCGCAGCGCGTCGGCCTGCCCGATGCCGGAAAGCATCAGCAGCTTCGCGCTGCCTACGCCACCCGCCGCGACAATGACCTCTCACGTGGCGCTCACGATGGACGGCGCGCGACCCATCCGAGCGAATGGTCATGTTGGTGTAGCCAGCGCCCTCGCGCATCGGCGCATTCATGTCGGACAGGACCGGCACGCCCATGGCGCGTGACGCCTCAAGCCACGCGACCGCCGTGGGATGGGGATGCAGGGGGAGGCAGACATCCATCGGCCCGCCGGCGCCGCGCCATTCGTTGGCGCCGCCGACCCAGTTCTCCAGCTCCTTGAACACCGGCAACACGTCCGCCGATCCCCAGCCGGTGCAGCCGTTATAAGCCCAGTTGTCGTAGTCCTGCGCGACGCCATGGACCCAGAGCGACGCATTGATGCTGGTGCCGCCCCCAAGCACCCGGCCGGCGCTGATCGGGATCGACCGGCCGTTCAGATACGGCGTGGGCACGGTGGGATAGGCCCAGTCGAGCGCACCCGTGATGTTGGTGAACCAGATCGCGGGATCATCCACCTTGGCGCCTGCCGCCGCGTCATCCCCGCCTGCCTCAAGCGCGAGCACACTCGCCCCCGCCTGCGCCAGCCGTGACGCGATGATGCAGCCAGCCGCGCCGCCGCCGACCACGACGTAATCATAGGCGGCCTTCAGCCCGGCCCGGTTCGCCGCCTGATTGTCGCCGGCCGCGAGCGTGTCGTTGATGGCCTCAAGGGACAGCAAGCCCATAAGTCCAGCAGCCGTGGCCATCGACAACAAGGCGCGGCGATTAAGGCGTCCCTGGGACGCACGCTCCAGCAGGCGCTGCACGGCTTCTCGCTGGCCATCGATCATTGGAGATCCCTGCTGCAACGGTGCATGTTAAACTTGCATGATGACGGTCCAGCCGCAAGGTTGGGCGCTGTGCTCGGTTGGGCAGCATCGGCGCGGGGCGACCAGAATCCCCTGGCGCCATCCGCCGCCCAGCCAGCCGGCCAAGTTGCCGGCGTTCGGCTGGGATGGGTGTGAGCGGCACGAGCCAGGCGACCGGCTTGCCGGCGTCGCCCTGCTAGTGATGGAGCATCGTTGGGAGTATCCTGAACAATGTCCGACGCCGCTCCTGGCAACTCGCCAACCATCGGCGAATTTGGCCGGCAACCGGCTGTTTGACGGAGTCATCTGGACCATGGTGTTTTTTGTTACCGAAGCTGGCTACGGAACTGACGTGACGATGCCAATCCTGGCTTTCATGACCGCTGTCTGCCTGATCGTCGTGACCTACAAGCGGAAAGCCATCGAGAATCGAACCGCGGCCGAGATCGTGCTTGCCAAAGCGCCCGCGCCCGCAAAAGCCTGGAGCGTTCGGCCATGACAAAGCAGATGCACCTCAACCTGTTCATCCACGGTCGCGGCCATCACGAGGCTTCATGGCGGCACCCAAGCGCCTCGTCCCTGCCGTTGACGGATATCCGCTATTACGCCGACGTCGCGCGCAAAGCCGAGGCCGGGCTGTTCGATTCGATCTTCCTGGCGGACTCGCTGGGCGTGGGCCAGGACGTGGGGAACGCGCCGCGGACATGGCTGGAACCGATCACGGCCCTGGCGGCGCTGTCCGGCGCCACCAGCCGGATCGGGCTGATCGCCACCTGCTCCACCACCTACACCGAACCGTTCAACCTGGCTCGGCAGTTCGCCTCGATCGACCACATGTCCAATGGGCGAGTCGGCTGGAACATCGTCACAACCTGGCTGGCGACGGCTTCCGGCAACTATGGCGGCCAAGGCCCGCTCAGCCATGCCGAACGCTACCAACGCGCGGAAGAATACATGCGCGTTGTTACCGGGTTGTGGGATAGCTGGTCGGACGACGCCGTGCTGGATGACCGTGGGAGCGGACACTATGCCCGTGTCGATGGCGTCCGAGCGCTGAACCATGTCGGCCCGTTCTATCAGGTGACAGGCCCGCTGAACCTGCCGCGTTGCCCGCAGGGACGGCCCGTGTTCGTCCAGGCCGGGTCGTCGGACACCGGGCGCGGTTTCGCCTCGCGCCACGCCGAGGCCGTGTTCACCGCACAGATGGAAAAGGCCGCCGCGAAGGATTTCCACGCCGGCCTGAAGCGCATGGTCGTCGAGCAAGGCAGGAACCCCGACCACGTGCTGATCCTGCCGGGGCTGAGTCCGGTCATCGGCTCAACCGAGGCTGACGCTCAACGCATCGCCCGCGAGCTGAATGACCTGAGCGATCCGGAGGTGGGACGCAAACGCCTGTCCGGCCGGTTCGGCGGGCAGGATTTCTCCCACCTGCCGCTGGACAGGACATTGTCGCCGGAAGACTTCCCCGATCCCGGAACGGTGGAGGCAGCGCGCAGCCGCACCGAGGTGATCATCGGACTGGTGCGGCGTGAGAAACCGACCTTGCGGCAGTTGCTGGGCTATCTTGCCGGCGCGCGCGGTCATTTCGTGACCGGCGGCTCACCAGAACAGATCGCCGATCTCATGGAGGACTGGTTCCGCGACGGCGCCGCCGACGGCTTCAACCTGATGCCGCCGGTGCTGCCGGCGATGCTGGAAGTGTTCGTCGCCGAGGTCATTCCGCTGCTGCAGCGCCGTGGCCTGTTCCGCACCGAATACGCCGGCGATACGTTGCGGGCGCATTACGGCCTGCCGCGCCCAGACCTACGCTTCAAGGCCACGGCGAACGAAAGGCTCGGCAACGCCTCCGTCTGAAGTTCCCACTCGGGAACGTCCTGCGCAGGTTGGTGAACGATGACCAGCAAACATGCCCTTGCTGCCCGCAATGAAAGGCATGTCCAGGCGACAGCCACTTGTGAACGGTGCCATGGGCCTTTTCCTGCTGCCCAAGGAACTATTTCCCAATACCGACCAACCAAGGATCAGCATGGCCAGCACTGCATCCCTGGGTTCGCTCGGCGCTACGCGCCGCCCCAGTTCATCGTCAGTCCGCCATCCATGACGAACATCTGGCCGGTTACGTAGTCGGCGGCCTCCGACGCCAGGAACACGGCAAGGCCGGCTATCTCCTCCGGGCGGCCCAGGCGGCCCCAGGGGATTGCCTTCATGCCCTCCTCCCGCGCGGCCGGATCATCCAACCGCTTCTGCGTCAGCGGCGTTGCAATAAGCCCGGGTGCGATGGCATTGACGTTGATCCGGTCCTCCGCCACCTCGCGCGACAGGCTGCGGACCAGCGAGTTGAGTCCGGCCTTGGCCATTCCATAGGGCGCGCTGCCGGAGGTCGGCAGGGATTCGGCGACATGGCCGATGAAGATCAGCCGCCCACGGCGGCCCGCCGCCTTTCGCAGCTTGACAAAGGCACGGGCGCAAGACAGCGGTCCCATCAGGTCGTCACGCACAACCTCCATCAGCTCGTCTTCGTCCATCTCGGCGGCAGGCCTTTCACTCATCCCGGTTCCGATGTTTGCGACCAGCAGGTCAGGCACCCCTAGTTTGATGACCGTATGCTCGAAGGCCGCCTGGACGCTGCCTGCTTCCGTGACATCGCACCGGACGACAACAACGCGTTGGCCTGCCGCTTCGACCTGACGCTTTGTCTCTTGCGCACCCGCTCCGTTGCTGAGGTACGTGACGCACACGTCCGCCCCTTCTCGCGCGAACGCAGAGGCAACGGCTTGGCCAATGCCCGCATCCGCATCCGTGACAAGAGCCACTTTTCCCTTCAGCTGCATCAATACGCCCTCTTGCTTTCTGAAATATAACGGAAAAATTCAGCTGGCGTTGCTAGATTGCACGTCATAATCGCAGACTGGGGAACTCGTGCAACTTCGGGCGATCAAGAAGCCTTCATTCCGTCGCTCCATGCATGAATGTAATGCCCAGGAACCTAATTATTATTCGCATGAGCTAGATCCATCTCTGTGTTCATCAAAGCCGGACATTCCGCCCGACTGGAATGGAGAAATCCAATGAAGAATCTTTTTCTTGCTGCCGTCGCTGCCCTGAGCCTGTCGGCCGCCATTGTCCCCGCCGCAAATGCCAAGAGCACAGTCGCTGGGGATACGAACAGCACTCTGTTCCAGCAGACCGGTGGCTACGCTGGCGGCGGCAACTGATCCGCTTCCGCCTACAGAAGCAAGAGGCCGGTTCAGCGCCGGCCCTTTTCATTCTGGGATCTGTGAAAGTTCCCCTTGCTGATAACCGGTTTATGTGGAACCGGCGCAGGAGCGTGCCATGACGCACGAAATGCTCAAACGTTTGTTTACAGTCAAGACCTTGATCCGTGCCGCTTTCACCGTTCTGAGCCTGAGTTCCATTGGCATTGCGCATTCGCAATCAGCTTATCATGCGCCTGCACATAACTACCATCAGAACAACTGGATGGCTGGTGGCGGTGGCTGAGGTGGACGCCATTGGCCACGGGAATCCACTGAGTTAAGAGGCGGTGGCAAGCCACCAGTGCCACCTTTGCCTCAAACTTTGTACGGCACCTCTCGCGGACATCTGCTGAACCACAATACGCGTCGCCTGCTTGAGTGTTACCCGTCATAAGTGAAGGATTACAGCGCATCGCAGCCCAGTCGGGACTGTGATGCGCTGTAATTTGTTGTTTTCCAGACAGACGCATGCCTCGGGCCGTTTCGGCTCTTCGGCGATCTGCTATAGAGTATCCCAGCAGTCCAAGTTAAAGACGCTCTAATTCATGCCTCATCCTGTGCCGGTTAAAGGTTTACGCGTGCCTTCCTACTCCTTATGACTTCCGCCTTTACGACCCGCGGCAGACGCACGCCCTGGGTTATTGGCAAAATTATTTGGATCGTTCTTCT
>CAXTXZ010000311.1:0-5408 GCA_964248015.1 uncultured Rhodopila sp.
GCATGCCGGAGATCGATGTCGGCCTCGCTGGGGGCGCGGCGATGTTGCAGACACTGTTCGGACGCTCCCGCGCAAGGCGCATGTTCTTCACCGGCTGGCGTGTTCCGGCCGAGGAATTGTATCGGACCGGCGTGGTGGAATGCTGCGTTCCATTGGAACAGTTGATGCCGGAAGCATTGAAGCTGGCGGCCGAGATCGCCTTCAAAAGTCCTACGGGCATGCGCGGCCAAGCATTCCATGAACACCACGATGCACATGCCGTCGCGTGACGCTTATCGGTTTGAACAGGGCGTCACGGTGATGCTGTCCAAGACAGAGGATGCGAAGGAAGCCCGTCAGGCCTTCATTGAGAAGCGAAAACCGGTGTTCAAGGGAAGCTGAGTCTTGCGCCGGCTGCTGCTGAACCTGTTGGTGCGCGCGCCTGTGGCGGCTTGGGCGGCTGACGTGACAATGGCGATTTGGGCAGATGCCGAGGCGCTTGATCCACATCTCCATGTCTGCACGCCCAATCCAGCGGTCGCACGGCACATCCTTGATGGGCTGGCGCAGCTCGGTGTGCGAAGCCGCGTGCAGCCGGATCTTGCGATTTCCTGGCAGAGCATCGGTGAGGACATATGGTAGCTCAAGCTCTGGCCCGGCGTGCTGTTTCGTGATGGAAGCGCGTTCACGGCGGCGGACGTCGTGTCCAATCCTGAAACGTGCGCCGAACGTGCCAAACAGCCCGTCCTCCTACGGCCAGTACGCCAAAGCGATCATGGCCGCCGAGGCTATGGATGACGTGACCGTCCGCGTTGCCAAGGGGACCGGCCCCGGCTCTGCCTCGACCTCAGCCAGCTTGCGGTTGTCTCCAGCACAGTGGCCGAGGGCAAGACGACAGCGGATTTCAACAGCGGGGTGCCGGCGGTCGGCACTGGACCCCACCGGTTCGTTGAATGGGTTGCCGGCGATCACCTGACGCTGGGGCGCAACGAAACCTACTGAGGCGGCGCGGAGTTGTGGGGCCGGCCGAGGTTTGATCCGCATCCGCCGACCGCCGCCTGAAAACAAGTTTGGCCAAATCATGCTCTTGATGGGCACGGGCTTCTGGAGTCTTGGTCGTCCTTGCCATGTGCGCCCCGCCGCCCGCCGATCCTAGGCGCGCAAGTGTCAAGGCAAGCGCCAGCCAGCAGTGGTCGCAAGATCATTTGACGGCGGCATCCACTGCCAATAATTGTTAATCGCTATGGGGTTATTGGAATAGGGATAAGGCTCAGTTGATCCATGATCATGGTCCGGTGGACGTTCAATACGCCTTGTGCCTTTGCCTCGGCAGCACGCTTCATGTCGTTGCGGTCATAAGGTGATTGCCTAGCTGCCGGAAGCTTTTCCCGTCCGCACCGGTCAAGCCACGCTATCGTTGCACTTAACAAACGTATAACCGCAGCATCTTCAAAGGGGACACGTTGATGGATTTGCAACTCAAGGGAAAGACAGCCCTGGTGACCGGCGCCAGCATGGGCATTGGCCGGGCGATTGCGAAGGCCCTGGCGGCGGAGGGGGTGCAGGTGGTGGCCGTGGCGCGCCGGATCGAACTCATGGAGGCAATGGCCGACGAGGCCCAGGCGCTACAGCACCCCCGCCCCATCCTGATCAAGCAGGATGTGATGGAGGAAGACGCCGCCGCCAGCCTCAGTGCCGCGGCGCTGTCGGCGGTGGGCCGTGTCGACATCCTGGTCAACAACGCCGGCGGCAGCCGCGTCCTACCCATCGATGCGCCCGAGGACCGCTGGGCCGAGGCAATGACGCTGAACTTCACCCGGCCGCGGCAACTGACCCATGCCCTGCTGCCGAGGATGATCGAGAATCGCTGGGGCCGCATCATCAACATCACCGGCAAGAGCGAGCCGGAGCACCTCAACGCCGCATTCGCCGCCAAGGCCGGCATACACGCCTGGGCCAAGGGGTTGTCGCGGGAGGTCGGGCAGCATGGCATCACCATCAACTCCATCCCGCCCGGCCGGATCATGAGCGAGCAGATCCGCCGCAACTATCCCGAGGAGTACCGCAAGCACTTTGCCGAGACGGAAATTCCGGTGGGGTTCTGGGGCGAGCCGGAAGACCTGGCGGTGATGGCGGTATGGCTGGCGTCGCCCTTGGCTCGCTACATCACCGGCGCCGTGATCCCGGTCGATGGCGGGTTGCGTCGCTATCAGTTCTGACGCTGAGGCAACCGGGTCCACGACCGCCTTGGCGGAAGCGCGATCTGGCTGCCCAATCTGGACATTGCCGCCGTGATGACCCTTCATCCCCCTCTGCCGTCGGAGTCCGGGACCGGCGGGGCAATGTCAGGTCAAGGAAGCGAAGCAATGCGGCAAATGGTCATGGTCGGGTTCCTGCAAGCGCAGAATTGCACCACGCTGGCAAGCGCATGGCGTCACCCGGACGCGCGCAGCGACTTCACCTCGGCCGCCTACTACCAGCGGATCGGGCAGGTGCTGGAGGAAGGCAAGTTCCACTTGGCGTTCTTCGACGACCGGCTGGCGATGCCGGACATCTATGGCGGCAACCCGGCCGAGGTCGTCGCCAACGGCGTGCGGGTGGTGAAGATCGACCCGGTCGCGACAATGATGGCAATGGGCTTCGGCACGAAACGCCTCGGCTTGGGTTCGACGGCCTCAACGACATACTACGAGCCGTTCGACGTGGCCCGCCGGTTCCAGACAGTGGACCATATGCTCGGCGGCCGCGCCGCATGGAACGTGGTGACCTCGGTCAACGACGGCGAGGCGCACAACATGGGCCGCGCCGCCCACATGGAGCACGACGAGCGGTATGACCGCGCCGACGAGTTCATGGAGATCGTGCACAGTTGCTGGGACGGCTGGGAGGACGGCGCGCTGATCGTTGACAAGGCCTCTGGCCGGTTCGCTGATCCCAGCAAGGTCCATCGCCTGGAGTATCAAGGCAGGTTCCTGAGTTCGTCCGGCACCTTCACCGTGCCGCGCAGCCCCCAGGGGCATCCGGTGGTGATCCAGGCAGGCGCCAGCGCGCGGGGCAAGACGTTTGCCGCCCGCTGGGCCGAGACTGTTTTCGTCGGCTACGAGGACCTGCACGCCGGCAAGCGGCAGTACGCCGAGTTGAAGGCGGAAGTGGCCCGCCTCGGGCGCGACCCCGATCTGCTGACCGTGAACACGATCGCCTATCCCGTCGTCGCCGAAACGCGGACCGAGGCCGAAGACAAGATGGCGGTCATCGACTCGCTGTACAAGGAGGTCGATGGCCTGTCCCTGCTGTCGGAGGCGATGAACTTCGACTTCAAGACCAAGGGCATGGACGAGGCTTTCACGCCGGAGGAACTGGCCGGCATGAGCGGCATGCAGGCGATGCGCGACCGGGTGATGCGGCTGAGCGGGCGCAATCCGACGGTGCGGGACTTCCTTGAGATCACGCGCCGAGGCCGTCCTCGGGAGGCAATCGTCGGCAGCGGCAAGGACATCGCGGACCGGCTGGAGCTCTGGTTCACCGAACGAGCCTGCGATGGCTATGTCGTCGCCGGCACCCACATGCCCGGCAGCTTCGAGGATTTCGTGCGCTTCGTGGTGCCGGAACTGCAACGTCGCGGGCTGTGCCGCACGGAGTACACGGGCGCCACGCTGCGGGAGAACCTGGGGCTGCCCGTGCCAAGGATGGGCGCTTGGCGCTTGCCAATGGCGGCCTCTTAGGCTGATGGGCTGTCTGGCCATTCCGGCACCGCTTTCTTGCGTCACATGACGCTCGGCGGCGACAAGGATCACTGTCACAGCCCGCTCCTGGCCAGCCGGCCAGACATGGCGCCAGACTGGCGAACAAAAACCTGTGTCTATACAATGATGTTTCACGTGAAACATCGCTGGGGCAGGCGCGAGGGCCTTACCTGGGCGATGCTGGTCAGCCGCTGCAAGCTGCCGCCGTTCTACGCAATCACCTGCCAACGCTCATGAGTACCCGCCAAACCCGCCGCGCCGCTTGTGCCGGGCCATCAACCGGGGCACGCCCCAGCCGTGCGCCGCTGCCAAGGAGAGAGCCGTCGTGAAGCTGTTCAAGTGCCAGAATTGTGGCCAGTTGCTCTACTTCGAGAACATCCGCTGCGAGCAGTGCGCCCACCGCCTTGGCTATTTGCCGGAAACAATGACCTTGTCCGCGTTGCAGCCCAAGGGGCAGTTGTGGTCCGCCCTGGCCGACCCTGACCGGCCCGTTCGCTTTTGCGACAATGCCGCCCACGGCGCCTGCAATTGGCTGGTCGATGCCGGCAGCGTCGCGACCTTGTGCGCCGCCTGCCGCCACAACCATATCATACCGGATCTGTCGGCGCCCCAGAACCTGCAGCGCTGGAAGCGCCTGGAAACCGCCAAGCACCATCTGTTCTACTCGCTGACACGGCTGAAGCTGCCCTTGGCGAACCGCATTGACGACCCGGCGCACGGCTTGGCGTTTGACTTCCTGGCGGACAGCCCCGATCCCACCGGCCTCAAGGTGCTAACCGGCCACGATGACGGGCTGATCACCATTGCCCTTGTTGAAGCCGATGACGCGGAACGAGAACGCCGCCGTGCCCAGATGAACGAGCCTTACCGCTCACTCCTCGGGCATTTCCGTCACGAGGTCGGCCACTACTTCTGGGACGTCCTGATTCGCGACGGCGGCCATCTGGAGGCCTGCCGCGCCGTGTTCGGCGACGATACCTTGGACTACGCGACGGCGTTAAGTGACCACTACAAGAATGGCGCGCCGCCGGACTGGCAGGCGCATTACGTCAGCCAGTACGCCACCACCCATGCATGGGAGGATTGGGCGGAAACCTGGGCGCACTACCTCCATATCATCGACACGCTGGAAATGGCCCGCGCGTTCGGCATCAGCATCAAGCCCAGGTTGGTGAACGACGAGTCGCTGTCATCCACGATCGACCTTGATCCCTATGGGACCGCCAAGATGACTGACATCATCGACGAGTGGCTTCCCCTGACCTTCGCGATGAACAGCCTCAATCGCGCCATGGGCCATGCCGACCTGTATCCGTTCGTGCTTTCCCCGCCCGTGGTGACGAAGCTCAGCTTCGTGCACGACGTCGTGCATCGCAAGCTCGGTTGATCGCCGGCCCGGCTTGAAGATCGGCGCAGGCAATCCCTAGGCTCTCATGGAATCTGGAACCTTGCCGCCGTTCTCGGCCAGCTTCTGCATGACGGCTTTATGCAACGCGATGTTTTCCTCCGCCGATCCGTCGGCGCCAGCGTGCACATTCAGTTCGGTGGCGAGTTCCTTGCGCGCGGCAAGGCTGGAATCCAGATCGAGCAGCTTCAGCAGATCGACAATCGACGTCTGCCAGTTGCCGCCGCCACCCTTGCCAGACGCCATGCTGGTCAGGACAGCGACCACGTCCACGGGCTGGG
>CAXTXZ010000312.1:0-1932 GCA_964248015.1 uncultured Rhodopila sp.
GGCGCGATGCGCCTGACGACGGCGCGGTACTACACGCCGTCCGGCCGCTCCATCCAGGCCCTTGGCATCGCGCCCGACGTGCCCGTGCAGGAAACGCGGGAGGAACGCGCGACCTTCGGCGGCGAGCGTGAGGCCGACTACAACAAGGTGCTCAGCAACCAGGGCGGCACTGGCACGCAGGCCGTTCCGTCCCGCGCCGATCTTCCGCCCATCGCCAAGCTGATCCCGGACAAGCCTCCCGAGGATTTCCCCAAGTTCGACGCCGCCAAACCCGATGCCACGGACTTCCAGTTGCAGCAGGCCGTGGTGGTGGCCCAAGCCATGGCGGCGCAGAAAAGCGCTTCCGCCAACTAGTTGAGGGGGCCTGCCGCACTTGGGCGAGTGAGCGGCCTGCTCGCCGGCTGGTGGGGCCTCGGACGCTTCTGGTTGAGCGTGCTCGTGCTGGCCGCCCTTGCCGGCGGCACGCTTCAGCTTCTGGGGCCGCCGGCCCGCCGGCCGGTTGCAAGGTCGCACTCCCTGGAAATGGCCGCGGCCATGCCGCGTGAGGCGGCGGGCGCGACATCCAGCGCGCCGCTTGCGCCGCAGCGGCCTGGCCGCAATGGCGGCGGCCGGATAGAGGACCCCAGCCCGGCCATGCTGCAACCCGCTCCGGGATTGGCGCATGCGGTGCTGCCACGCATCGCGGCCGATGGCCGGATGCCGATGCACAGCTATGCCGCGCCATTCGATTCCACCGACCTGCGGCCCCGCGTGGGCATCCTGGTCGCCGGCATCGGCATGAGCGAGGCCGACAGCATGATGGCCATCAAGATGCTGCCGCCCGCGATCAGCCTCGCGGTTTCTCCCTATGCCGCCAACACGGATCGGATCCTCGCCGCCGCCCGTCTCGCGAGCCACGAGTACCTGTTGTCGATCCCCATGGAGCCGCAAGGCTACCCGTTGAGCGATCCGGATGACCAGCATGCCCTGATGACCTCGCTGCCAGCCAGCGACAACCTGCCGCGGCTGTACTGGGTGATGTCGCGCCTCAGTGGTTATGTCGGCGTGACCAACGCGCTTGGCCAGTTGCACGGCGAGCGTCTCAGCAGCCAGCCCGACCAGATCGAGTCGGTGCTGGACGACGTGTCGCGCCGCGGCCTTTTGTTTGTTGACGCGCGGCCCGGCAAGGCGCGGCTGCCGCTCGCCTGGAATCGCTCCGTCGATATCCTGATCGACGATGACCCGGCCGATGAGGCAAGCCTTGACAGCCGGTTGGACACGCTGTCGCATATGGCGCTGGACAAGGGTTCAGCCCTTGGCCTCGTGTCGCTGCCGCGTCCCAAGACGCTTGAAAGGGTTGCGGCGTGGACCACCACCCTGACCGCCAAGGGGCTTGCGCTGGCTCCGGTCAGCGCCCTGGTCAAGCCGCCGGCCCAGGAGGATGCGGAGAAATGAGCGACCTGCCTTACCGGCGCAATGTCGGCGCTGTCCTGTTCAGCCAAAGCGGCCTGGTGTTCGTGGCCCGCCGCGCGGACATGCCGAATGCCGAGGGTCCCGCGGGCGGCTGGCAACTGCCTCAAGGCGGCATTGACGAGGGCGAGGACCCTGGCGCCGCCATCCTGCGCGAACTGGAAGAAGAGGTCGGCACGCGCAATGCCGAACTTATCGGCGAGCACCCGGAATGGCTGACTTACGATCTGCCTCCTGGCCTGCTGGGGATCGCGTGGAGAGGCCAGTACCGCGGCCAATGCCAGCGCTGGTTCGCCCTGCGCTTCCTTGGGAGCGACGGCGACATCCGCCTGGACCTTGACCCGCATCCGGAATTCGACGCATGGCGCTGGGTCAGGCTGGAGGAACTGCCCGCGCTGGCCGTGCCTTTCAAGCGGGCGATCTATGAAATCCTGGCAAAGTCTTTCGCCAAGTTCGCCCACCCGGCCGGAAGCCGTGGCTAGG
>CAXTXZ010000312.1:2032-5390 GCA_964248015.1 uncultured Rhodopila sp.
ATCCTGGCAAAGTCTTTCGCCAAGTTCGCCCACCCGGCCGGAAGCCGTGGCTAGGCCGCGATCGTCCTGACTGAAGGCCAGGGCATGAATCGCCGGTCCAAATAAACCCAGGCCGGCATCGCTTGGCATAGTCAGGGCGATGCCGGCCTGGGCGTCAAGCCTCACTCCGCTCCAACGAGGGATGGCTTCACGAACGGCATCATGACCAGTGACAACACAACCGCGACAACGATGTTCGCCGCGACAGCCCACAACGCGATGTAGCCTGGGACGCTTGTCCCTCCGACCGAGACAGTGAACACGGCCACCTTGAATGCCGTTGTCGAGGCCATCCATGTCCCCAGCCCCATGCCGACGACCCAGCCCAGCAGCAGCGCCCATCCGTTCAGCATCCGCAGGTACAACCCCAGGATCACGGCGGGCAGCACCTGGATCATCCACAATCCCCCGAGCAACTGGAACTGCAAGGCATAGGGCACCGGCACGAAGATAATGAAGACCAGCGCCCCCAGCTTCACCACCAGCGACGCGATCTTGGCGACGGATGATTCCTGTGCGTCCGTGGCCTGTGGCGCAAGGAAACCGCGATAGATCGTGCGGCTCACGATGTTCGCGCAGGCGATCGACATGATGGCGGACGGCACCAGGGCGCCGATGGCGATCGCCGCGAAGGCGACGCCGGCGAACCAGTCCGGGAAGACGCTCAGGATGAGCGCGGGCACCGCGAAGTTGTTGCCATACTGCTTGAACCCGTCGGCGAACGCCGGGTCGGCGCCGACGTGGAGCGCGAACGCCATGTAGCCCAGCAACGCCAGCAGGCCCAGCACAAGCGAGTAGGCCGGCAGCAACGCGGAATTGCGCCTGATGGCGCCAGGGCTGGAACTGCTGAGGATGGCCGTGAAGGAATGCGGGTACAGGAACAACGCCAGCGCCGACCCCAACGCCAGGGTTCCGTACGTGCTGTAAGCCCCATAAGTGCCAGCGCCCGGCGCCGCCAGGGTCAGCTTGGCGGGAGGAATGGCCGAAAACAGCGGCCCGAAGCCGCCCAGCTTGATGGGCACCCAGATCGTGACCGCGATGACGACCACATAGATCAGCACATCCTTGACCACGGCTATCATCGCCGGCGCGCGCAAGCCGGACGTGTAGGTGAACGCCGCCAGGATAATGAACGCGATGATCAGCGGCAGGTCACCAATGATGCCCTCGCCCGATACGCCCATCGCGCCGATCACGACCTGCATGCCGACAAGCTGCAACGCGATATACGGCATCGTCGCCACGATGCCGGTGATCCCCACGGCCAGCGCCAGCCACTTGTTGCCGTAGCGTCCCAGCACGACGTCCGATGACGTCACGTAGCCATGCCTGTGCGCGATCGACCAGAGCCTTGGGAAGACCAGGTACAGGATCGGGTAAACCAGGATTGTGTAGGGAACGGCGAAAAAGCCGAGCGCTCCGGCGCCGTAGACCAGGGCGGGAACGGCGATGAATGTGTAGGCGGTGTAAAGATCGCCCCCCAACAGGAACCAGGTGACGAAGGTGCCGAAACGGCGCCCGCCCAGGCCCCATTCATGCAGTTGCGTCAAATCCCCGGTCCGCCACCGCGCCGCGATGAAGCCCAGGCCGGTGACAAACAGGAAAAGCGCGATGAAGACGGTTAGAGCGGGCCAGTTCACGTCGAGTCCTTCACCGTTCAACCGTGTAGACAATGCCGGCGATCGCCGCGGAGACCAGAACCCACACGAGCTGGTACCAGTAGAAAAAGGGAAACCCGAACAACGCCGGCTCCGTGGCGTTGTAGGAAGAAACCCACAGCATGGCGACAAACGGCAGGACGAACAGGATGCGCAGCCAATGCCGCCTCGGCTCTAAAGCAGGCTCAATCGCCATGGACGTTCTTCTCCCAGCACAATGGCATGAGGCTGCAATAGTGAAATCGTTCGGTCCAGGTCAATAGCCATGCGGAACAGGCAGGGCATGGGGCGGTTCTGGCCTCCGCGCCGCCGACGCGAAGGCCGTCATCCGATGCAAGCTACGCATTCAAGCCAAGGACCCGAGCCGCGTTGCCGCCGAGGATCGCCAGCTTGTCCTCATCGGACAGGCTGTTGGCGGCCATGATGGCGTCAACCGGGTGCAGCTCCCACGGATAGGGATAGTCGCTGCCAAGCATGACCTGGCTGGCGCCAACCTGCGCGACAAGATGGCGAAGCGCTTCCGGGGTGAAGACAAGGGCGTCAAAGTAGATCTGGTTCAGGTACTCGGTCGGCTTTTTCTTCAACGCGATGCCGGCGTCGCAGAACGCCGGTCCGACAAAGCAGGCATGGTCGTCGCGGGGAGCGTATGAGGCCAGGTATCCTCCGCCATGCGCGCCGAGCACCTTCAGGCCGGGAAAGCGGTCGAACGTGCCCTCAAAGATCAGGTGCTGCAGGGCTATGGTGGTGCCTAGCGGGTTGGCAACGGTGTTCGCGAGCCAGCCGTTGCCTTTCAGGCGCTTGGACAGTTCCGGCACGCCCTGCGGATGAATGAACAGGATGGCGCCAAGTTCTTCCGCCTTCGCCCAGACCGGGTTGAATTTCGCGTCGGAGAATTCGTCCGCGCCGACAACGTCGCCGATCGCGGCGCCTTTCATCCCCTGCTTCTTGATCGCGGTTTCCAACTGGGCAGCCGCCAGTTGCGGATCCTGCAACGTCAGGGATGCGAGAGCCGCGAAGCGATCCGGATGAGCGCCGCACAACTCGGCGAGTTTTTCATTCTGGATCGTCACGATCTTGGCCGCCAGGTCACGGTCCTTGCCATACCAGAACGGGTTGACCGACAGCACTTCCATGTCCACAGCCTGGGCGTCCATCGCCACCAAGCGCTCTTCCACGGCGATGTAGATTTCCTTCGCGCCATTGATGTTCGGCGTCAGGGACGCCGCCTCGTCCCCCATGAGCGCTGTCGCTTCACGGAAAAGGCAATGCGAGTGGACGTCGACCGTCTTAATCGTCTTGCCCTTCACCGTGACCGGACGGCGGCTCGGCGCAACGGCCTGGGCCCCTGCCGGTCCCGCCAAACCGCAACCGGTGAAGATCATCCCGGCCGCTCCCGCGGCAGTCTTGAGGATATTCCGGCGTGTATCCATCCTTGAACTCTCCCAGGTCATTGCATTGACGAAGCGCTTTTGGCGGCCCTTTGGAGCATGCCCCGAGCCGCATCCGCAGTGTCCCACAGCCACGCCCGTTCGACCACCCGGTTACAAGGCAGGCTGGCTTGTGGAGCCACGGCCTCGCGACGCCGTGGCTCCCCGGTCACAGGCGGCGTGCCCTTCCGCCCCTCGCCAGGGTTTAGCGGGGCCGCCCGGGCGGGAGCCAAG
>CAXTXZ010000313.1:0-5372 GCA_964248015.1 uncultured Rhodopila sp.
GTGACCTGCTTATCCCCTGCGTTCGCCGCAAGATGCGACGAACTTCGGGGGCAGGGCACTGGCCAGCAGGGCGTCACGTCTCGCGGGAACCGCGCGCGCCGTCCGCGCTTATCCCTGTTCATGATCGGGAGGTTCATCATGCCGCGGCAAGAGCACGACGTCGGGCTGCTGGAGGCGCTGCCGCCTGGCGGCATGCGGCAGATCGAACTGGGAGGCGAGAAAATCCTGCTGATCCGGGAGGGTGACGCCGTCAGCGCTGTCGGCGCGACCTGCCCGCATGCCGGCGCCCCGTTGTCTCAGGGGGTGCTGCACGATGGCCGGATCATCTGCCCCTGGCACAAGGCGGCTTTCCGCGCGCGCAGCGGCGACCTGCTGGAACCGCCCGCCGTGGACCCGCTTGCCCGCTACGAGGCGCGCGTCGAGGGTGGCCGTGTCTGGGTCAGCACGCCCGCCAACCCGCCTGAGGCGGTCGAACCAGGGGCCGATGGCCGGTGCTTCGTGATCGTCGGCGGCGGCGCCGCCGGGGCGGTGGCCGCCCAGACGCTTCGGCAGGCCGGGTTCGGCGGACGGCTCCTCATGCTGGACCAGGAGAACCGGGTGCCGTACGATCGCACCCTGCTCAGCAAGTATTTCCTGTCAGGCGAGGAAGGCGCGGAAAAATCGCCTTTGCAGAGCCAGGCGTTTTACCGCCAGCACAGGATCGAGCGGCGGACCGCCCAGGTCGTCCGTGTCGATCCGCAGGCCCATGATGTCATTTGCTCGGATGGCACGCCCATCCACTACGACGCCGCGTTGCTCGCGACAGGCGGCGCGCCCGTTCCGCCATCCTTGCCTGGCGCCGACAGCCCCAACGTGTTCCTGTTGCGGACACGCGGCGACGCCGACGCCATACTGGCTCGGGCTGAGCAAAGCGAGCGCGCCGTGGTGCTGGGCGCAAGCTTCATCGGCATGGAAGTGGCCGCCAGCCTGCGCGAGCGCGGCCTGGACGTCACCGTGATAGGCCAGGAGGCAGCGCCGTTCGAGAAGCAGTTGGGGGCCGAGATCGGTTCGGTGTTCACCCGCCTGCACCAAGGGCACGGCGTGGTTTTCCGCCTCGGGCAGAAGATCAGCCGGATCGAAGCGGGTCAGGTCGTGCTGGAGACGGGAGAGAAAGTGCCGGCCGACCTGGTCATCATCGGCTTCGGCGTGAAGCCCTCCACCGGTTATCTCGACGGGGTGACGCTGAACGAGGACGGCGGCGTTCCCGTGGATGCCAACCTGCGCGCGGCGCCCGACCTGTTCGCCGCCGGCGACATCGCCTGCTTCCCGCTGCGTGGCGACAGCGGCCGCATCCGTGTCGAGCATTGGCGCGTCGCGGAGCAACAGGGGCGGGTCGCGGCCCTGAACATGCTGGGGCAATCGGTTCGCTACGATGCGGTGCCGGTGTTTTGGACGATCCAGTACCTCAAGCGGCTGGACTACGTCGGCCACGCGAAGGAGTGGGACGACGTTGTCGTGCACGGCGACCTGCTGAAGCCGGAATTCATCGCCTATTATGTCAAGGAGGGACACGTCGTGGCGGCTGTTGGGCTGGACCGCGACAGGGACACGGCGGCGCTGATAGCGCTGTTCACCCGGCAGCGCGACTGGACGCCCGAGGCTCTCGGCTCCAACCCCGCGGCCCTTCTTGGGTCGTGACGGCTAAAGCAGAGCACCGGAGGGCCGAAAGGTCCGGAGACGTGAATCCGCTTGGGAAACAAAGAACTATGGCGCGTCGCAGTCCCAACCGGATTGTGACGCGCCATAGGATCTTTCACGGGAGCGCGGCGGCCTGTCAAGATGTCCGGGACACGTCGGACAGGATCTCAAACGATCGCTTCCGCGCCGTGTGATCGAAAATCTGCGCCGTCACCATCAGGGCATCCGCCCCGGTTGATGCCACGAAGGCACGCAAGCCCTCCCTCACGGTGTCTGGCCCGCCGACAAGGGAGCAAGCCAGCGCGTTGTCCAGCATCGCCTGGGCGTGGCGGTCCAGCTCCAGGTGATCAACCGGCGGCGGCAGCTTGCCGGGCTGGCCGCGCCGCAGGTTCACGAAGGCTTGTTGCAGCGATGTGAACAGGCGGCGCGCCTCCGCGTCCGTGTCGGCGGCGAAGACGTTGACGCCGAGCATGACGTGGGGGGCGGACAGGCGCTCGGAGGGGCGAAAGGTTTCCCGGTAGATCGCGATGGCGTCGCGCATCTGCTCCGGCGCGAAGTGCGACGCGAAGGCGTAGGGCAGCCCAAGCATGGCCGCCAGTTGCGCGCCGAACGTGCTCGATCCCAGGATCCAGGCCTCGACGGCTTCTCCCGCGCCGGGCACGGCGCGCAACGCCTGGCCGGGTTCGGCCGGACGGAAATACGACAGCAGTTCGACCACGTCGCGAGGGAACTGGTTGGCGTCGCTGTGGAGGTTGCGCCGCATGGCGCGGGCGGCGACCTGGTCGGACCCAGGCGCCCGCCCAAGCCCGAGGTCGATCCTTCCGGGATGCAGCGCCGCCAGGGTGCCGAACTGCTCGGCGATGATCAGCGGCGCGTGGTTCGGCAGCATGATGCCGCCGGCGCCGATGCGTATGGCGCTGGTCCCGGCGGCGACATGCGCCAAGGCCACCGCCGTCGCCGCGCTCGCGATCCCTTGCATGTTGTGGTGCTCCGCCATCCAGTAGCGCCGGTAGCCCAGAGCCTCCGCATGACGCGCCAGGTCCGCCGAGTTGCGCAATGCCTGCCCCGCATTGCTGCCTTCGGGAACGGGGGAAAGATCGAGTACGGACAAAGGGATCATGGCTACCATATGGTGTGTCTTGCGCTCCAGGGAAACGCCGGGAAAGGTTCACAGATGAATATAGCATTCGACAACAGCTACGCCCGCCTGCCCGAGCGCTTCTATGCTCGCCACGATCCGGCGCCAGTGGCGGCCCCACGGCTTGTGCGGCTGAATGTTGGCTTGGCGGAGCAACTCGGATTGGACCCGGCGATGCTGGCCAGTCCCGAGGGCGTCGCCATGCTGTCCGGCAACCGTGTGGCCGAAGGCTCGCTGCCGATCGCGCAGGCCTACGCGGGGCACCAGTTCGGGCATTTCGTGCCGCAACTCGGCGACGGGCGCGCCATCCTGCTGGGCGAGGTCGTCGGGCGCGACGGCGTCCGCCGCGACATGCAGTTGAAAGGCGCGGGACGCACGCCGTTCTCCCGTGGCGGCGATGGGCGCGCGGGAATGGGGCCGGTGCTGCGGGAGTACATCGTCAGCGAGGCGATGGCCGCCCTTGGCATTCCCACCACCCGGTCGCTGGCCGCCGTGGCGACGGGCGAGATCGTCTACCGCGAAACCATGCTGCCCGGCGCGGTGCTGACGCGGGTGGCCGCCAGCCATATCCGTGTCGGCACCTTCCAGTACTTCGCGGCGCGCGGCGATGTCGAGGGCGTGCGGCTGCTCGCCGACCATGCGATGGCTCGGCACTATCCCGAGGCGGGGTCGCACCGCGGGTTCCTGGAGGCCGTGACGGCGGCGCAGGCCGACCTGGTGGCGCGCTGGCTGCTGGCCGGCTTCATCCACGGCGTGATGAACACGGACAACTGCTCGGTTGCCGGCGAAACGATCGACTACGGCCCCTGTGCGTTCATGGACGCCTACGATCCCGCGACGGTGTTCAGCTCAATTGATCAGGCGGGCCGCTACGCCTACGGCAACCAGCCGCAGATCGCGCTGTGGAACCTCACGCGCCTGGCCGAGACGCTGCTGCCGCTGCTCGCCGACAGCCAGGACAAGGCGGTGGAGGTCGCGCAGGAGGTTCTGTCGGGCTTCGGAGGCCGCTTCCAGGCAGCCTACCTCGGCGGCCTGTGCCGCAAGATCGGCCTGCCGGAGCGGCGGGAGGGCGACGACGCGCTGGCGCAGGACCTGCTGAAGCGTATGTTCGACAACGGCGCCGACTTCACCCTGACGTTCCGCCGCCTGTGCGACGCGGCCGAGGGACAGGCCGGCGACCTGGGCGTGCGGTCATTGTTCGCCGATGCCGCCGCGTATGACGCGTGGGCCTCGGAGTGGCGGCAAAGACGGGCGGCTGGACCCGTGCTGGACGCGGACGCGATGCGGCGGGTCAACCCGGTTTTCATCCCGCGCAACCACCTTGTGGAGGCGGCGCTGAAAGCGGCGGAGCGGCAGGATTTCGCTCCCTTCGAGGCGCTGCTGGATGTGCTGGCCCGCCCCTTTGAGGATCGTCCCGGACTAGAGAAGTTCGCCGCGCCAGCCGCTGAGCACGAGCGTGTGACACAAACCTTCTGCGGAACCTGAGGGATTGGTCAGGTTCCGCTTCCGGCGATCGGCTGATGCCTGCGGCGCATCCACCTCAGGCTGTAGAACCCGCTTGCAAGCACGAGCAAGGAAGACGGCTCGGGCACAGGTTGCGGCGAAGCAGGAAGTTCCTGGGCGATTATCTCCGCTATCTTGTCGGGCGAGAGGGTCGGATAGGGCGACGTGGGCAGCGGCGACGGGAGCGGCGGGAAGGCGCCGGAAACGGAGCTACCCGATGCAACGCCCTGGGGGGCGACGGCGCTTGTCTCCTCAGTCGCGACACGCGGGACCAGCACTGCGCTTGCTGGTCCTTTGGCGGGAACATCGCCACCGAAGGCTTGCTGCGCCGGCAGCGGTGGTAAACCCCCCGGAGCCTGCGACCCTTGGACGTCAGACGGCGTCGTGATCGGCGGTTGAGCCGGCAAGGGATGTAGCGGCTGTAGCAGCGGCAAAGCCAGCAGGCCTGCGGCGGTCCAGCCCGGCGCGGTGCGGCAGGCAAATCCGATAACCGCTGCGGGGTTGGCACTGACCGAGTGAACAGCATGGTGAATGCCGTGAACGACATGATGGCCGACGTGCGAGCGCACGCGCGCCGCTGCATGCAGGACTGCCCGAACCACAGGCGTGACTTTTGGAACAAAAACAGGGCTACAAGGTAGGATCATGGCAAAATGCTTTCTGCCTGCCGGACAATTCTAAATAATCAATAATTTAGGGGTACTGCCTCGGAAAAGCAATAAAAATCTCAAAAACATACAAAAGTATGTCTAGATAGCACAATTATGTCATAATAATGATACAATTTGCAAAAACATTATCCAGAATCAACTAAAGAAGCTGTTGTGGCGTCTGGACCGGCAGGCTTCGGAGGCCAGCAGACAATCACGCCAATCTTGCCGCGGAAATCCTAACGCGAGTCCGCAAGTAGCGGTCACGCTCTTGTAAACATGGGCAGCTTGAGGAAAGCGACGCACGCAACGTCAGGACAGTTGGTGTCGCTAAGATAAGCCGCCAGGCACCAGGCCATGGCGCATCCTGGTGGAGCCGAGGGGAATCGAACCCCTGACCTCCT
>CAXTXZ010000314.1:0-5359 GCA_964248015.1 uncultured Rhodopila sp.
GCGAACAGCAGCGCCAGCCCAGCCAGCCTGGCGGTGATCGGGATGCGCGGCAGGACCTCATCCAGCACCGGCTTTTCCGAGACGTACGAATAGCCCAAGTCGCCGTGCAGCAGGCCGCCGATCCAGTGGGCGTATTGCGTGACCAGCGGCAGGTCCAGGCCAAGGTCCCTGATGATCTGCTGTTTCTCGGCCGGATCGATCAGCCCGGCGGAATCGAACAGGATGTCGGCGATGTTGCCGGGCACGACGCGCAACAGCAGGAAGATCGCCACCGACACGCCGAACAGCGTCAGCGCCATCAGCCCAAGCCTGCGCAGGATGTAGTCAAGCATCAGGAAGGATACCGATCAGCGGTGGTGTCTCAGTTTGAATGTCCTGCCACGCTGCTTTGCTGGAAGTGTTCAACGTCACCGTCAATTTGAACCCAGTTATGTTTCGATTGCTCAAAAACCGATCTGACGGGGGCCGGGTATTTTGGGTCTGCCAGCGCGCCGACCGCGACGCCGATCAGCGACGGCAGGATGTCGGCCTGCCAATAGATCGTTGAGCCGCAGTCTGGGCAAAAATAGGCGCGGACCTTGCCGCCGCTTGCCCCATTCCGGATGAATTCTTTTGGAGTTCCGGAAATGGCGACGGCGTCGGACGGATAAAAGGCGCCCACGCCAAATGGCGCGCCGGTTCTTCGTTGGCAGTCAAGGCAATGACAGGCGACAACCAGTTTTGATGGCCCTGGAAGCGTCAGTGCGACAGCGCCGCACCTGCATCGAGCGTCAGCCATTGGAAAACCCTCCGTTTCCTAGCGAGATCGCGTTGAGATTTCAAACTGAGACACTGCTCGTTCAGCGGCAGCGTTGACGCCAGCCCTGCCTCCCGGCGCATTGTCACTGGTCTAGCCAGACATCCTCGAACCGCCAGTGGTTGTAGATCGTGTTCGTCGCGATCTTGATGCCGTGCACGCGCGGCCACCAGCAGGTGCCGGCCTTGGCATGGAACACGACGGGACGCGCGCCGTCCTCCTGCAAGGTCCTGTCGATGTCCCAGACCACTTTGCGGCGGGCGTCGATGTCCTTCATCATCGACTGCTCGTGGAATTTCCTTTCGAGTGCCGGGTTGCAGTAGGACGTGTAGTTGCGCTCCGAGTTGCACAGGTAATTCTCGAAGAACTGCACGTCGGGATCATCGATGCTGGTGCCCTGGATGTTCATCGCCACCGAAAAGTCCTTGCGCGCCAGGCGCGCGTACCAGACGGACGTATCCAGCGGCTCCAGCTCGCCCTGGATGAAGACCGACTTCAGGTGGTCGATCAGGATCACCGCCGCGTCGCGGTAGTCCGGGATGTTCCGCGTGACAACCTTCAGCGGCAGCATCTTGTCCGGCCCGTAGCCGAGGGCCCGCATGATGCGCTGGCCCTCCTCGCGGCTTTTGCCGACATCGGCGCCATAGCCCGGAACGGTTTCCATGTATCCCTTCGACCAGCCCCAAAGCCCCTCGGGCGGCGGCATGTTCGCGCCGCCGACCTCGAACGTGCCGCGGCTGAGGATGTCGGAAAACGCCTTGCGGTCGATCGACAGCGCCATCGCCCGCCGGACCTGCTCGTTGTCGAACGGCGGACGCTCGCGGTTGACCAGCAGGTTGCCCTGCGTGTTTGTCGGCTGAAGCACGCATTGCACGTCCGGCGCCTGCTCTTGCAGGCTTCTGGTCAGCTCCGGCGTCAGGTCGCTGGTGAACGTCAGGTCGAAGCGCCCGGCGACCATCGCCAGCAGCATCGTCGAGCGGTTCGGGATGATGGCGTACTCGATCGCGTCCAGGTAAGGCCGTCCGGGCTTCCAGTAGTCCGGGTTGCGCACCAGCCGGATGCGCTCGTTCAGCTTGAACTCGGCGAACTTGAACGGCCCGGTGCCGATCGGATGCGTCCGCTGCTCGCTGGCGGGAACATGGCAGGGGTAGACCGGGGAGAACGCGCCGGCCAGCATCGCCATGATGGACGGCTGCGGGTCGTTCAGGTGGAACGCCACTTCCCGGTCGCCGTTGACGGTGATCTCCCTGACGTTGAACCACCAGGTCTTGTGCGGGTTCTTCCGGAGCTTGCCGTTCACCTTGCCCGTCAGGATGTCGAAGGTGCATTTCACGTCGGCGCTGGTGAACGGCTTGCCGTCGTGCCACTTGACGCCATCCCGCAGTTGGAACGTCAGCGTCCGGTCGCCGTCGCTCCAGGCCCAGGACGTCGCCAGTTCGGGCACCACCTTGTCCAGGCGGTTCTGCGGGCTGTCCGGGTCGAACACGACCAGGTTGTTGAACACGGCCATGAACGGCATGACGGTGGAGATCGTCGCCTCCTCCAGCAAGGAAGCGCTGGGCGGGTTGTCGCGATGGGTCACGCGCAGGGTGCCCCCCGGCTTCTGCGCGGCGGCGCCGCCGATCGAGGCAAGCAGGCAGGCAACCGCCAGCCATGGGCGTGACCAGATCATTGAACCGTTTCCCCCTCGGCCGTTTCCAGGCAGGCGCAGCATAGCGGGCGATGGCGCCCGAGGGAATGAGGGCGATAAGCCTTGCAGCCCACGTCCGCAAAGGCCACCCTTGCCAGGACAGATAAACCACGCCGGACGTAACATGAGCGCCACCGCACCGACCCGCATGACCGCCGACGAATTCATCGCCTGGGCAATGGAACAGCCAGAGGGGCAACATTATGAGCTTGTCGCTGGCGAGGTCTTTGCCATGGCTCCCGAACGCGCCGCGCATGGCCGTATGAAGGGCCGCATGTACAACCGTCTTGTCGAGGCAATCCAGATGGCGAGTGCGCGTTGCGAAGCTTTTCCAGACGGAATGAGCGTTCGTGTAGATGCCGTCACGCTTTACGAACCGGATGCCATGGTCCGATGCGGTGCCCCAATCGACGACAACGCCACTGAAGTCACCGATCCCGTCATCGTTGTCGAGGTTGTCTCACCCTCGTCCCACAAGCGCGACTCAGGCAGCAAGCTGGAGGACTACTTCCGTATCCCTTCGGTGCGCCACTACCTCATCGTCAAGACGGAAAACCAAGCCGTCATCCACCACCGCCGCGACGAGGCAGGCGCCATCACCACCCACATCGTCCGCGACGGCGCGATCCGGCTTGATCCGCCCGGCCTGACCGTCACCGGCCTGTTCGGTCAGTAGGACCGCGGCATCCCCAGCACGTGCTGGCCGACATACCCCAGGATCAGGTTCGTCGAGATCGGCGCGATCTGGTACAGCCGCGTCTCCCGCCACTTGCGCTCGATCTCGTACTCCCGCGCGTAGGCGAACCCGCCAAACGTCTGCATCGCCGTGTCCGCCGCCTTCCAGGCCGCCTCCGAGGCCAGCAGCTTGGCGATGTTGGCGTCCGCGCCGCACTCCTTGCCGTCGTCGAACAAGGCCGCCGCGCGCCGGCAGATCATGTCGGCGGCCTCCAGTTCCGCCCAGGCGCGGGCAATGGGGAACTGCACCGCCTGGTTCCTGCCGATAGGCGCGCCGAACACCACCCGGTCCTTGGCGTACTGCGTGGCCTTCCTGACGAACCACCGTCCGTCGCCCACCGCCTCGCTGGCGACCAGGATGCGCTCGGCGTTCATGCCGTCCAGGATGTAGCGGAACCCGCGCCCCTCCTCGCCGATCAGGCTGTCGGCGGGAATGCGGAAATTGTCGAAGAACACCTCGGTCGTGTTGTGGTTGATCATCGCCTTGATCGGCCGGACCTCCAGCCCCTTGCCGGCGTTCTTGTCGCGCATGTCGATCAGGAACACCGAAAGCCCGTCGCTGCGCTTCCTCCCCTGGTCGGCGGCGGCCGTGCGGGCCAGCAGAAGCATCATGTCCGAGTGCATCGCCCGCGACGTCCACACCTTCTGCCCCGTCACCAGGTAGCCGTCCCCGTCCCGCGTCGCGCGGGTCTTCAACTGCGTGGTGTCCGATCCGGTCGTCGGCTCCGTCACGCCGAACGCCTGCAAGCGGATGCGGCCGGCGGCGATCTCCGGCAGGTACCGGCGCTTCTGCGCCTCGCTGCCATGCCGCAGCAAGGTCCCCATGATGTACATCTGCGCGTGCCCCTGGCTGGCGACGCAGCCCGAGCCGTTGATCTCCTCCAGCACCACCGCCGCCGCCCGCAAAGGCAGGCCCGAGCCGCCGTACTCTTCCGGGATCAGCGCGCCCAGGAACCCGGCCCTGGTCAGTTCATCAACGAATTCAGTCGGATAGGCCTCCTTGTCTTCCAGCTCGCTCCAGTACGGACCGGGATAGCGGGCGCAGATCCGGCGCACCGACTCGCGCAGCTCGGGGTAATCTTCCCCCACGGCGACCAGGGTTTCCTCGGGCATTGGCGGCTCCTTCGGTTCGGTTGGCGCGCACGCGGCCCAACCAGGATGACAAGGTCACATAGCGCAAGAGCACGGCCATCCAAAGCCGCGCCCTGTCGCCCCCGGTCAGCGAATCCCCTAAGCGATAGCTTCAACAAGCCAGCGTCACCCGCTAATGCCGGTTGCGCATGCACATCCTGTTCGTCACCTCCAACCGCCTGGGCGACGCTGTCCTGTCCACCGGCCTGCTCGACCACCTGATCCGCGCCCACCCGAACGCGCGCATCACCGTGGTCTGCGGCCCCGTCGCCGAGGGCGTCTTCACCCGCATGCCGAACCGCGAGGCCACGATCGTCCTGCGCAAGCGCCCCTGGGGACGTCACTGGCTGCCGCTATGGGCGGCAACCTCCCGGCGGGTCTGGGACCTCGTAATCGACATCCGGGGATCAGCCCTCGCCTGGCTGCTCCCCGCTCGGCAACGCGCCGTCTTCCGCCGCACCGGGGAGGCGAAAATCAAGGAACTGGCCGCCGTGCTGGGCCTGGAGCCGCCGCCTCTGCCCGTCGCCTGGATCGGCGAGCCGGATCGCTCCAAGCTGCGCGACCTGCTGCCGGCGGGCAGGCCCATCATCGTCCTCGCCCCCACCGCGAACTGGCAGCCGAAAATCTGGCCCGCCGACCGCTTCGCCGCCGTCTTCCACCAGATCGCGACGCCCGGCGCTCTCCCCGTCGTCCTCGGCGGCCCCGGACCAGCGGAGCGCGCGTCGGCCGCGCCCCTCCTGGCGCTGCTGCCCGAGGCCATCGACCTGGTGGGCCGCCTGACCTTGCCCGAGGTGTCCGCCTGCCTGGAACAGGCCGAGCTTTTCATCGGCAACGATTCCGGCCTGATGCACATGGCCGCCGCCGCGGGCGCCCCGACGATCGGGCTGTTCGGACCCACCGACGCCGCGACCTACGGCCCGAGCGGCCCTCGGGCCGTGGCTGTCATCGCCCCTTCCATGGCGGCGATCACGGCCGAGCAGGTCGCCGCCGCCGCCCGCGACCTGTTC
>CAXTXZ010000315.1:0-5358 GCA_964248015.1 uncultured Rhodopila sp.
CGGCAGCGGCATGATCGTACACGGGGAAGTCCGGCATCATCCAGCCGTGCGCGGCGGGGTAGGTTTCGGCGCCATGGCGCACACCGGCCTGGGCAAGCGCCGTCTCAAGCCGCTCGGCCATCTCCGGCGGGTAGCTGCCGTCGTTCTGGGCGGAGGCGATATAGACCTCGGCCTTCAGCTTTGGCGCAAGAAGGTGGGGACTTGTCGGCGCGTCGGTCGCAAGATTGCCGCCGTGGAAGCTTGCGACAGCCGCGAAACGATCAGGGTAGGCTCCCGCCGTGGCCAGCGCCATGCCGCCGCCCATGCAGAAGCCGACCGCGCCGACCTTGCGGCCCGCGACGTCGCCGCGCGTGTCGAGATAGGCGAGCAAGGCACCGGTGTCTTCCGCGGCCTTGTCGTTGCCGGTCGTCGCCATCAATGGACCGATGATTGCGCGATAGTCGCCCGCGAACAATTCCTTGGGCACGAACGGGCCATAGGGTCCGTGACGGTAGAACAGGTCGGGCAGCAGCACGACGTAGCCGGCGTCGGCAAGCCGCTGCGCCATGTCGAGCATCGCCGGGCGGATGCCGCCAGCGTCCATGTAGAGGATCATCCCAGGCCACGGGCCGCCACTGGCCGGGTTCATGACGTGCGCAGGGCAGTTCCCGTCGCGCGTCCGGATGGTCACTTGCTCGTTTGGCATCATGCGCTCCTTGGCCATTGTTCGAAGTGTCCGCTTCGGATCACCCATGACCGCAAGCGGAAGGCTTGGATTCCGCCCTTCGCGGACACTCAAGCCAGTACCTTATTCCCTCAGTTGCGCGCGATCGAGGATTTCGACGGCGCGGTCATACAATGCCTGCGCCCGCTCGGGGGATGCGCCGACGCAGACGACGCCTATCTTGCCGAACTCGGACAGCGCGCCGATCAGGTGGAAGACGACCCCTTCGTGCGCGGCGCCGTCGTAGTGCAGCCCGTCCAGCACCGCGAGGTCGATCAGGTCGGGCGGCGTCAGCCCCTTGTAGTGCGGCGCTTCCAGGTTGTCCGACGCATAGTAGAAGCGGGGTTGCCCGGAGGGGGCGCGGAACAGGCCGGCGACCGGATCGTAAGCGCCGCCGGTGAGGAATTGCAGCATGAGGAACGGGTGCGTGGTGCCGCCCTTGCGCAAGTTCAGTTCTATGCCGTAATGGCGCCAGGCATCGCCGCCGCGCACAGAGACGAAATCGACGGCGAAACGGCCGAGCACGCCGCGCTGGCCGAGCAGGGCGGCGACCTTGGCGGCTTCGTCCTGGATTTGCAGGCGGTAGGCCTCGTCGGCCGGGAACTGGCAGCCCAGGAACACTTGTCCCTTCAACACCTGGTCGTGGGTGGAGACGGGTTCGACGCGGCCGAACGGATCAATGTTGAACTGGACGGAGGGGGAGCGTTTTTCGTCGCCTTCGATGAATGTCTCGACGACCGCGCCCATCGCGCGCACCTTGGCGAGAAAGGCCTCCCACGTCATGCCGGTGGCTTCGAACGCCAGACGCGGCAGTTGCTCGCGTACCCAGGGTTCCAGTGCGTTGCCCTCCGGCGCGTCGTCGAAATGGAACGCGGCGTTGCCCTCGCCGGACAAGCCCTCGTTGAGCTTGACGACGGCGCGGCGCAGAGCGGGGTCGCGGGTTTTCAACGTCAGCAGGGCATCGACGATGCCGGCTTCGTCCGTCAGGTCCTCGATGCCGTCGGAGACAGCCATGCCGGCCTCGCGCATGAGCTGCCGGCTGCCGCTTTTGGAGCCCAGGGCCTGCAAGGCCGGGTCGCAGCCGTAGATCGGCAGGCCCAGGCGCACGGCGAATTTGCGTTCTGACATCGATACGGTATAGGCGGTGACGTAGGCGTCGGCCGGATCACCGATGGCCTGGCGCAGCCGGTCGAGCAGGCGGGGGCGCTCCAGGATCTTTTCGCTCAGCGGCCTGGGGCTGCTGTCGTGGCAGGCGAGCATGGTCAGCCGAGCGCGGGCGTGGCGCGCGGGGATGCCTTGGAGGAGATGCAGGTAGTAGTCGATGATGGTTTCCGAGATTGGCTGGCTGCTCAGGTAGATCAGGCGGGCGCGCGGCAGGCGGAGCAGCATCAGCATGCCCAGCATGCGCTCCTCGTAATAGTGGATGCCGGAGATGCCGGCGGCCACATCCTGATCGATGCTCAGGCTGGGCAAGACCACGATCGTGCGCGGCGCGGCGTCATCGGGGACGATCCGGTCGAACAACGCGGGCAGGGTGGCCTGGAGTTGCGAAAACGCCGCCTGCTCATCCGTGGGAGGCGGTTCATGCGGTTGGCGGGTCAACGGGACGCCTCCTTTGCGGTTGCGGGGCGGGTCATGGGCCTTACGGCAGGCAGGCAGACGATCCTATAGCAAGCCAAGGGGTGTGGACATGGTGGGCTGAAGGCTGGGCAAGATGAAGGCTGGCGATCGGCCTTCCGGCGCCCGTCCCGGAACGGGAACGCAACGGATGGCGGGGGTCCAGACGGGCAGGCAAACAGTTTCACACAATCTTAAAGCTGGTGTCCTGGCCTTGAGCGGAGCGGATGCCATACTCGCGGCTTGTCACGGAACGGCGTCGGAGGATGGCTTGCCGGTTCAGCGGCTGAACGCCTGCGTCGGGACGCCTGCCGCAGCCAGAAGGAACAACGTCATGCGCCCTCTTGCCCTGGGTTTGGTGTTCTTGTCGATCGGCGCCTTGCCCTCGTGGGCCGAGGACGTTTCCGCGTGCCGGGCGCGCGACGCCGCGCTGACCCGTCAGGCGGACAGTTTCACCGGCGACGCGAAGATGAAGCGGCTGATCGACGCCGATCTGAAACGCGCGAAGAAAGAGGCGGCGGAAGGCGATGCCGAGGAGTGCATGGAAGCGCTTGATCACGCGGCCAAACTGCTTGCCGGAGGCGCCTGAGGCGCCTGAGGCGCGCGGCGGCGCATCAGGGCTGGGTGGTGTGCCCAGGACGACGACGGCGCAGCCGGCTTGTTTCCCGCAGATAGCAAAGGCGCGCGGCGGACTGGTTGGGACGGCGGGGCCGGGGGTGTCCCGGACAGCGCTGGCAGCGGCGGTTGCGCTGCATGCGGCTTTCCTGGCCGGGACGGGCTTTGTTCACTCCGTGCCGCCGGGAGTGCCCGCCGTTGAACAGGTGGTGCAGATGGCCTGGGCGCCAGCCGCCGCCACGCCGACAGAGGCTGAGGCGGTGGCTGCTTCCGAGCCTGAGGCGGCGGCCGTTTCGTCCGAGCCGGTTCCGCCCGAGGCAGTTCCACCTGAGGAAGTTCCGCCTGAGCCAGCGGCTCCGGTGGCGCTTGATCAGCCTGACGAACCACCATTGCCGGAGCCTGTGGCCGCGCCCCCTGTTGCCGTGGCGCAGACGGAGCCGCCGAAGGAACAGCTTGCCGAAAGGCCCGCAGCAACCCCGGCATCCGTGTCGCCTTCCGCCCCGCCGCCCGTGCCTCCCGTGGCACAGCGCCAGCCGCAGGCGCCAGTCACGCATCCTGTGGCGGCGCCGCAGGTTGCGTTGAGCCGTGGCAAGCCGATCCATGTGCCGCAACAGGGCGGGGTTCCGCGTGTGGCCGCCGACGAGACCGGAGCGGTCAGGCGGGAGGCGACCCAGGGGGCGGCATCCGACGCGGATCAGGAGGCCAGCCTGGAGGCGCGCATACGGGATGCCGTGCAGGCGGCGGTGCGCTATCCCGCCGCGGCGCGGATGATGGAGATCACGGGGCGCGCGCGGGTGCGGCTTGATTACCGGGATGGGTTGGTGAACGGCTCGCTGCTGGCGCAGTCATCGGGGACGCCGATGCTGGATCAGGCCGCGCTCAGCGCCGCGCAGGGGGCGCATTATCCGGCGACGCCTCCGGCGCTGGCGGGACGGCTGATGCGCTTCCTGGTCTGGGTGGAGTTTCGGGCGGGCTGATCCCAGGCCCATGGCAGATCGCCGGGGGGCGAAACGGCCCGAGGCGTGAGTCTGCTTGGGAGACAAAGAACCATGGCGCGTCGCAGTCCCAACTGGGCTGCGATGCGCCATGGTGATCGCTCGGGGCGGCGGACGTCACAGGGAGGAGGAGAGCGAGAAGAAGACGCTCCGGCCGGGGTCGGTCCAGTAGAGGCCGGTCTTGCCGTCGGCCGCCAACTGGTTCAGCCCGATCAGGCTGTGGTTGTCGAAGACGTTGTTGACGTTGAGCCTGAGGTCCACCTTGCGGCCGTTCAGGATGCCCAGCGTGTAGCCCACCGCGAAGTCCGCCGTCATGTATGACTTGATGAGGTAAGTGTTGGTTGGCTGGTCGATGCCGTATTGCTTGCCGATATACTTGCCCAGGAGCGAGGCCGAGAAGTCGCCGAAGTCGATGACGGGGCCTAGGGCGGCGGTGCGGTTGGGCGCGTTGGCGAGCGTCGTGGTGGAATGGACATAATGCGCGTCGTTCAGGGTGGCGTTGCCGTAGAGCGACACGCCCCGGACGATGCGGGCGGTTCCCTCGAACTCGATGCCCTGGTAGATCGCGCCGCCGCCGTTCGAGTAGAATGTCGTTCCGGCCACGGTCTGGCTGGAGATCCGGTTGGTGAAGTCGATGTAGTACAGGTCGCTGGAAAGGGTGAACCGGTCGGTCTGCCAGGTGCCGCCGACCTGGTAGTTCCAGGTTTCCTGCGGGCTCAGGTTCTGGGGCTGGGTGGTTTGCAGGACGCCGAGCGGCGGGGCGAGGAAGCCTTTGGCGATTTGCGCGTAGCCCACGAGACCGGGGGCGAAGGTGTAGCGCGCATCGATGGCGGGCTGGAGGGCCGAGTAGGTCTTGCTGAAATTGGCGGGCACTTTCGTGCCCTGGTTGATCGCGGCGTCCAGGTCGCGGGTGGTGGAGGTGAATTTCAGGCCAGGGGTCACGACCAGGCCAGGGAGCGGGCGCAGCGCGTATTCGAGGTAGGGCTGATAGGTTCGCAGCGTCGTGTGGTAGTCGTAGTCAAAGGGCGTCGCGGTCGCGGTCTTGGCATAGGCGACATTGCCCTGCGAGAGCAGGACGTTGGTCCGGTACGCGCCGGCGGCGTTGTCGTCGAACCACAGGCCCGCGCGAACCTGTCCGTAATCGGTTTCCTTTGTCACCCGCAGCACGTTGCCCCAGTCGCGGAAGTCGCTGTGCACCGAGCGCCCAGGCACCGCGTTGGCGAGCGTGGCCGCGACGCCGTTGACATAGTACCGTCCGGTCAGGTTGGGGGTGGTGCCGTTGGGGTCGAGGCCAACGGTGCCCTTGTGGTAGTAGGAGGCGGTGTAGGGCGTTTCCTCGATGCCCCAGCCCTGGCCCAGGTCGGACTTGACCCGGAGGTATTCGAAATCGGTGGAGTAATGGTCTATGTTGTAGCCCTTGAAGGCCTG
>CAXTXZ010000316.1:0-5320 GCA_964248015.1 uncultured Rhodopila sp.
GGTCTCCACCGGCTCACGCCCGATCCGTCCGGCCGGACGGCCGAACGTGACAATGATAACGGTCGAGGCCGGCGCGGACATCGCCGACGACTGGATCGCCGAACGCATCGGCCCCATGGACATCTGCATCACCAATGACATTCCCCTGGCGTCCCGCTGCCTCGCCAAAGGCGGACGCGCCCTGGCGCCGAACGCCAAGGTCTGGACCGCCGACAACATCGGCAACGCCCTCGCCGGCCGCGAAGTTGGGCGCTACATGCGGGAAATGGGCCTGCCCACCGGCGGCCCCGCGACATTGACGAAACAGGACCGCTCGCGTTTCCTCAGCGCGCTGGACACACTGGTGCGGGCGGCGCAGCGAGGATAAACCCCATGAACGACCCACCATGAACGACAAGGTGCTGGGCGTGCTGGGCGGCATGGGGCCGCTGGCGAGCGCCCACTTCATGATGCGCCTGACCCTGCTCACCCCCGCCATGCGCGATCAGGATCATGTCCCCGCTGTCCTCTGGTCCGACCCCCGCATTCCCAGCCGGCCCGAGGCCATGGCCGGCGCCGGCCCTGATCCCCTGCCCTGGCTGCTGCGCGGCATGGACGGCCTGCGCCAAGCCGGCTGCGGCGCGATCGTCATCCCCTGCAACACCGCGCACGGCTGGTTCACGCCGATGCAACAGGCCGCCGGCATTCCCATCCTGCACATCGTGGACGCGGCGGCGCACGACCTGCGCGCCATGGGGCTGGCGGACGCCCGGATTGGCCTGATGGCAACCCGCGCCACCCTGGCGATGCGTCTCTACCAGGACCGCCTGGGCCGCGACTGCATCGTGCCCGACGAAGCGCAGATGACGGACATGATCGCGCCCGCCATTGCCCTGGTGAAAGCGAACCGGGTGGCCGAGGCCCAGGCGCCCCTGGCCAAGGTGGTGGACAGCTTGGCATCGCGCGGCGCGGCCGCCGTGGTCCTGGGCTGCACCGAGATCCCCTTGGGCCTGCTCGCAGGTCCCGCCGCCGAACTGCCTGTGCCCGTGATCGATACCATCGATTCGCTGGCCCGCGCCGCCATAGCCTGGGCGCGGCAAACGCAACCGGCCGAAGCGGCGCCTGCCGTCACATGATGGGGCGGGTCGCCGGCAACCCCAACCGGACGCGGCCGAACTGCTCCGCGTTCACGTCGTAATCCACCGTGCCGTGATGCGACGCCACCGACAGGTCGCGGAACACCATCTGAAGCGGTGACACGTCATAGGTGGCATTCGCCCCAGCCGCCGCGAAAAGCCGTTCCACCGCGCACCGGCACTGCTTCACGGCGTAGCTGATCGTGTAGCGCAGGTCGATCATCTCGGCTTCGCTGGCGATCCGCCGCAGCCCGTCCAGCCGGTCGAACTGGTCCGCCACCTGATCCAGCAGCAACCCGGCGGAGCGTATGTCAAGCTCCGACTCCGCGATGCGGAATTGCAGGCCGGGGCTGTCGGCCTTGCGAGACCCGGTGTACTTGTCGTCGCGCACCCGAGTAGTCTCGACGAAATCGACAAGGAACTGTTCCGCCAGGCCCAGCACCGGCGCGCTGACGTGATACGCCAGCCCGGCGCGCACCGGCATCATGTGCAGCCAGCTCGGGTGCCGCTCCCCCCACGGACTGAGGCTGCCATAAAGCACCGGCGTCGGCATGGCGCGGTGGTCAGGCACGAACAGGTTGTCCAGCACCAGTTCCTTGCTGCCGGTGCCCTTCAGCCCCAAGGTGAACCAGTTGTCGTTGATCGCGTAATCCCGCACCGGCGCCAGCGCATGGATCGCCGGCGGCAGCGACGGGTCATCCCCCGCCACCTTCACCCCCAGCAGGTTCCACTTCGCATGGTCGCAGCCGCTGGCGAACGGCCACCGCCCGGTCAGGCGCCAGCCGCCGTCCACTTTCACCGCCCGCGCGGTCGGCGCCAGCGACCCCGTGACCAGCGTGTCGGGATCATCGGCGGCGATCTCGTCCTGCGCCTCTTCGGGAAACATCCCCAGCATCCAGCTATGCGCCAGCATCACCATCAATATCCACGACGCCGCCGACGACCCTGTCGCCAGCGTCCGCACCACGCGATGCATTTCGCGCAGCGGCAACCCCGAACCGCCAAGCCGGGTCGGCTGCAGGATGCGGAAGAACCCCGCCTGCTTCATCGCCGCGACAACGTCCGGATGCACGCCGCGGCTGCGCTCGCCCTCTGGCGCATGCCGCCGCAGCATCGGCAGCAGCGCCCGCGCCCGTTGCGCGTAATCATCCCCGGACAGCGCCCAACGCTGCAAAACCTCCGACATGGCGTGTTCCTCCTCGACGAATAATTTGCTAGCCTAGGCGGTATGCCGCGTCAGACATAGGTGCCGTGCCTCATCCCGCCGGAGCAGCCAAGCCTGACACCGGCGCGCGTGTTGTCCGCCGGCGCCGCCGACCGCAAGAAGGGAACCCTTGAGATGGCCATGTCGATCCGCCCCCTGCATCCCGCCTTCGCCGGCGAAGTCTCCGGCATCGACGCCACCGCGCCGATCGCCCCAGAGGACGTGGCGGCGATCGAAGCCGGCATGGACCAGTACGCCGTCCTGGTGTTCCGCGACCAGGCGCTGACCGACGAACAGCAGCTAGCCTTCAGCCGGAACTTCGGCGAGTTGGAGGGCTACAAGGCCGGCGGCCACATCATGAAGCGCGAGGAGCAGCGGCTGACGCCCGGCATGGCCGACTTCTCCAACCTGGACAAGCACGGCAACATCATTTCCGCCGAGAACCGCATCTGGTTCTTCAAGCTTGGCGACCGGCTGTGGCACTCCGACAGTTCGTTCCGCCCCATTCCGGCCTCCTACTCGCTGCTGTCCGGCCGCGTCCTGCCGTCCTGGGGCGCCAACACCGAATTCGCCGACATGCGCGCCGCCTACGACGCGCTGGACGCCCGCACGAAGGCCGAGGTGGAAGACCTGGTCTGCGAGCACTCCCTGGCCTTCTCGCGCGAGGCGATCGGCTTCACCGACCTGACGCCCGAGGAACGCGAGTCGTTCAAGCCGGTGCCGCAACGCCTGGTCCGCACCCATCCGGTGACCGGCCGGAAGTCGCTGTTCCTGTCCTCCCACGCCGGCACGATCCTTGGCTGGACCATCCCCGAGGCCCGCATGTTCCTGCGCGACCTGGTCGAGCACGCGACGCAGCCCGCCTTCGTCTACTCGCACCAATGGCGGGTCAACGACCTGGTGATGTGGGACAACCGCCAAACCATGCACCGCGGCCGCCGCTTCGACCGCAACGAGGTGCGCGACGTGCGCCGCACCACGCTCGCCGGGCATGCGCCCACCATCGAACAGGTTGCCTGACCGGAAGCCCGCGCCCTAACGTTGGCACCCGTTTTGCTTGGTTCTCGCGTGACCAAGCGAAACGGGGCCGGATATGCAGCGACGCGGTTTCCTCGCCGGAGCAGCGGCAACACTTCAGGCGTCTCGCGTCCTCGCGCAGACGGGGAAAGCGAGCGTGCTGCGCTACGTCCCGCAGGCGGACCTGACCGTCATCGATCCCGTCATGACCACGGCCTACGTCACCCGCTACCACGCCACCATGGTATGGGACCAGCTCTACGGCATCGACAGCAAGCTGCGGCCCCAGCCGCAGATGGTGGAAGGCCACACGCTTGAGGACAACGACCGCCTGTGGACCTTCACCCTGCGCGACGGCCTGCGTTTCCACGATGGCGAGCCCGTCCGAGGCCGCGACTGCGTCGCCTCCATCAAGCGCTGGGCGGCGCGCGACCCGATGGGGCAGGCGCTGCTCACGCGCGTGGCGGAGATGGCCGCGCCCGACGACCGCCGCTTCACCATCCGCCTGACCCGGCCGTTCAGCCTGGTCCTGGACTGCCTGTCGAAGATCGGGCCGCCCGCCCTGATGGTGATGCCGGAGCGCCTCGCCAGCACCGACCCGTTCCAGTCCATCAAGGAGATCGTCGGCAGCGGCCCGTTCCGCTTCGTCAGCGACGAACGCGTGGTTGGCAGCAAGGTTGTCTACGCCCGCAACCAGGACTACGCGCCCCGCCCGAATGGCGCCACCGACTGGCTGGCCGGCCCGAAGATCGTCCACTTCGACCGCGTGGAATGGACCGTCATGCCCGACCCCGGAACCGCCGCCTCGGCGCTTGAAAGCGGCGAGGTTGACTGGTGGGAAAACCCGCCGAACGACCTGCTGCCGGTGCTCGACGGCAGCCGCCGCGTCCACACCGAGGACACCGGCCCCCTCGGCACCCTGGGCACCGGCGTGTTCAACCAGTTGCACCCGCCGTTCGACAAGCCGGCGGTGCGGCGCATCATCCTGGAAGCCGCCTCGCAAGCCGATTTCATGACCGCCGCCGCCGGCACCGACACGAAGATGTGGCGCGACGGCATCGGCGTTTTCACCCCCGGCACGCCAATGGCAAGCCAGCAGGGCATGGAGGTCATCACCGGCAGGAAGCGCGACCTGCCGACCCTGAAGAAAGCCCTGCGCGACGCAGGCTACCAGGGCGAACGCGTCATCTACATGGCGCCAAGCGACCAGGCGGTGCTGACGGCGCAGGGCGCGGTGGCGCTGGACCTGTTGCGGAAGCTGGGGATGAACGTCGAGTACGCCGAGATGGACTGGGGCACCCTGGTGCAACGCCGAGCCAGCAAGGAGCCACCGGAGAAAGGCGGCTGGAACATGTTCATCACCGGCTGGGCCGGGCTGGACATGGCGACGCCGATCACCAACCAGACGCTGCGCTCGAACGGCGCGAAGGCCTGGTTCGGCTGGCCCGACCTGCCGCCCGTGCAGTCGCTGATCGACGCTTGGCTGGACGCGCCGGACACCGCGACGGAACAGCGCCTCGCGGCCGAGATGCAGGACAAGGCGCTGCAACTGGTGCCCTACCTGCCGACCGGCCAGTATTTCTACCGCACCGCCTGCCGCAACGACATCACCGGCATCATTCCGGGGCAGTTCGTGTTCTGGAACGTGCGGCGAACCTGACCGTTCGGGATGGCCTGGTAGACGAACTCAGGCAATCTGGAACCGCTCGAAGATCGTCTTGATCCGGCCGGCCGCCGCCTCCGTGGCCTGCTCCGGCGTCATGTTCCTTTGCGTGACGTTGGCCTCGGCCTGGCTCCAGACCTGCTCCGACAACACGGCGGCATAGGCGGGGTTGTAGGTCATCCACCAGGGTATCGACGGCTGGATCAATCCGGCCTCCACCGCGACCGGACGATGCGGGTCGGCCGGGTCCTGCCAGTACGGGTCGTTCCTGATGTTGGACATCATCACGGGCAAGTATCGGCCGCGCGTCTCTTTCAGGTA
>CAXTXZ010000317.1:0-4432 GCA_964248015.1 uncultured Rhodopila sp.
CCGGCGCGCCGCAGGATGCCGCCGAAACAGGGATCAAGCGCGATCAGGGCGGCAACCGCAGCCTCGGCTTCCGGCCCCGGCCGCGCAAGGCCAGCCTGCCCAAGATCGTCAGGTTTCCCCACGGCGCCCGGCTCCATGCCCGTAACCTTCGCCCGAGGAAGCCCGACGCCGCAAGAAGCCTGGCGCCGCAAGAAGCCTGGCGCCGCAAGAGGCCGGTCAGCCGACGCGCGCGATCCTGCCGGTGTGCGGGTCCATGGTGAACTTCGCCACCACCGAGCCTTCGGGCGTCGTGAGGCTGAAGCCGATCGGACCCTCCGCCGAGGCCGCCACGTCGGAAACCTTCCAGCTATGGTTGCCGTTCCACAACAGGAACGCCTCGGCGATTTTCTGCACGTCGGCGGCGCCAAGCTGGCGGTCCGCCTGCCGGTAGATCAGCGCGAAGCTCCGCGGACTGAACGGCCGGCCGTGCTCGCCACCGTGCATCCAACCCATCCGGGGGCGCTCCCCCGGCCCGCCCATCGCGTGCTCGCCCATCGCGTGCTCACCCGGGGGCGGCGGCGCCGCCGGCTGCGCCTGCGACAGCACGGCCCCGGTGACGATGCCGCCCATCGTGAAGGCCGCGACGGCGAGAAGCGTTTGGCGCATGAGTGGTCTCCCTGACCTGTGACCACCGTTCAAATAGCGCGTCGAAGTGACAGGAATGGCTCATGCCCGCGACGAATTGCAAGGAAATGCAACGGTCGTTCCTCCGCGACGGCCCAGGGATTATGTTACAATGCATGGACCAGACGCCCCACATCCTCGTCATCGACGACGACCGCGACATCCGCGACCTGCTCGCGCGTTTCCTGGAAAAGCAGCGCATCCGCGTCACCGCCGTGCGCGACGGCAAGGAAGCCCGCCGCGCCTGGCTCAACGGCCATTACCAGCTTGTGGTGCTCGACCTCATGCTGCCCGGCGAATCCGGCCTCGACCTGGCGCGATGGCTGCGCACCCAGTCGGCCATCCCCATCGTCATGCTCACCGCGATGGGCGAGGAAACCGACCGCATCATCGGCCTGGAGCTTGGCGCCGACGACTACGTGCCAAAGCCGTTCAACCCGCGCGAGTTGCTCGCCCGCATACGCGCCGTGCTGCGCCGCTCCAGCGAGCAGGCCGAGGCAAGGCATGACCCCTCCGTCCGAGGCTACCGCTTCAACGGCTGGACGCTGGAGCCGGCCCGCCGCCGCCTGCTCAACCCCGACGGGGTCGAGGTCGCCCTGACCGGCGGCGAGTACGACCTGCTGCAAGCCCTGGCGGAGCGCGCCAACCGGGTGCTGACCCGCGACATGCTGCTCGACCTGCTGCGCGGCCGGCAGGCCGGCCCGTTCGACCGCGCCATCGACGTCGCCGTTTCCCGCCTGCGCCGCAAGCTGGAGGATGACGGGCGCAACGCGCAACTGATCAAGACCGTCCGGGGCGGCGGCTACGTCCTCGCCGCGACGGTGGAACGGGCATGATGCCGGCGGTCCGGAGGACTGACCGGCACGCGCGTAGGGTTGGCGTGGCGGCTGCGCGCAAAATCAATGAGGGGCCGGCGGCCGTTGACCGGGCTGCCGGTCAACGTCAAAGGCCGCTGGCATGAGGCTGCGCCTCCTGCCGCGCGGCCTGGCCGCCCGCACCGCCCTGGTGCTTCTGCTTGGCCTCGCGGTGGTGCAGGGCGCGGGCCTGACGATCCATGCCTTCGACCGGCTCGACGTGCAGCGGGAGGGGCAGGCGCGCGACATCGCCGTGCGCGTCGCGAGCCTGTACCGCACGGTGGCGCTGACCGATCCCGCTCGCCGCGCCGCCGTCCTGGCGGAGCTGCGCCGGGGGCCTGACCTGGCCGCCGCGATCAGCGACTCGCCGCCCGAGGTGGACATGCCGGAAATGCCGCTGCTGGACCAGCGGCTGCTGCGGGTGAACATGAGCCTGGCCTTCCTCGGCCCGCCGCAGCTCCACTGGCAGCAGATGGCGGTCTACGGCGGCTACATGTGGCGCCAGGCCGTCATCGGGATGCGCCTGCCCTCCGGCGATTGGCTCAACGTGACGGCGACGCTGGAGCCGCTGCGCCCATGGCATTCGCCGGCCTTCCTGATCGCCTTCATCGCCATGTCCGCCGCCGCCGCCCTGCTGTCGCTTTGGGCCGTCCGCCGCCTGACCGCCCCCGTCCGCACCCTCGCCGAAGCCGCCGAGGCCCTCGGCCGCGACGTCAACGCGCCGCCCCTGCCGGAGGACGGCCCGACCGAGGTCGCCACCGCCGCCGTCGCGTTCAACACCATGGCCAGCCGCATCCGCCGCTTCGTGCAGGACCGCACCGAGCTGCTGACCGCGATCGGCCACGACCTGCGCACCCCGATCACCCGCCTGAAGCTGCGCGCCGAGTTCGTCGAGGACGACGAGCAGCGCGGCAAGATCCTGGCCGACCTTGAGGAGCTTGAGGCCATGGTGTCGGCCACCCTGGCGTTCGGCCGCGACGTCCGGGCGGGCGAGCCGGTCAGCCCGATCGACCTCGCCGAGTTGCTGCGCACCATCCTGGACGACGCCGGCGACGCCCGCCCCGACCTCCTCGACAAGCTGGGCTACGAAGGCCCGGCCCACCTGACGGTCGAGGCCCGGCCGCTGTCGCTGAAGCGCGCCCTGGTCAATCTCGTCAGCAACGCCGTCACCTACGGCGGCTCGGCGCGCGTCCGCCTGTCCCAGCCGGACAGCCGCGCCGTGGCGGTCGAGATCGAGGACAACGGCCCCGGCATCAGCCTGATCGAGATGGACCGGGTGTTCGAGCCGTTCCACCGAGGCGAGCCAAGCCGCAGCCGGGAAACCGGCGGGGTGGGGCTGGGCCTGCCGATCGCCCGCAACATCATGCGCGCGCATGGCGGGGACATCACCCTCGCCAACCGCCCGTCCGGCGGCATCAAGGCGACGGCCACGCTGCCGGTTTGACGCCAGGCGGCATGCGCGCCAACAGGCCCGTTAACCTCCCGCTTCCGCGAGAACGCCGCAGATCTGGCGGTAACTGGCGGACACCGCGCCAGGAAAGCGCGGGCCGTAAAACCTTTCGGCTATCTGATAGAACTTGTCGGCGCCGAAGCGCGGGTGAAGCGCCTTGAGGTTCGACGCCGCCTCGCGAGCCTCCGCCGCCTTCCCCTGCAACCCGAGCGCGCAGGTCAGCGCGATCCAGCTATGCGGGTAAGCCGGGTACAGGTCGATGGAGCGTCGCGAAACGGCTTCCATGTCCTCCAGCGCGCCAAGCTTCCAGTGGCACCAGCTCGCGTAATGCATCCAGGCGTAACTTCGCGGGTCACGCGGGCTGAGCCTTGTGGCTTGGTTGATCAGGCCAAGGCTGGCGCGCGCGTCATCCCCGGCGAAGCGGCGGGCGTTGCCGAGCAGGGCGAAGCCGTGGGCATCGTTCGGATTGCGGTTGACCGCCGTTTCCAGCATGCCGCGCGCGGCGTCGATCCGCGCCTCGCAGTAAATGGCGGTCTCGGCGCAATGCGCCAGCACGAAAGGGTTGCCAGGGTCCAGCCGCATGGCTGTCTCGGCGTGACGCGCGGCCAGTGCCCGTTCCTTGTCAGGCTCGGGATAGGCATAGCTCAGGGTGCGCCACGTGTAGACGGCGCTCAGCAGCGCGTGGGCCATCGCGTAGGCGGGGTCCAGTTCCAGGGCGTGCGTCAGCAGGGCGACCGCCCGCGCCAGGGCCTCGTGCCGCATGTCCAGGTGAAGCAACGCCCCCATGGCGCGCTGCATCCACCCCCAGGCGTCAAGCTGCTCTGTCGGGCGCCGCAGCGCGAGGCTCACTTCGCTCGCCATCAGCGATGGCTGCAGCCGCGTCGTGATCGCCTGCACCATTTCGTCCCGCGCATCGAGCACCTCGCTTGCGGCGATCTCCTGGCGCTCGGCCCACAGGTGCAGGCCGGTGCCGCCGTCGATCAGCCTGGCGTTGACACGGATGCGTCCGTTGTGGCGCTCCATGCTCCCCTCGACGGCGTAACGAACGCCCAACTCCCTCGCGATGACGCGGACGTCGGTGGCGACTGATCGGTAAGCCATCGCCGACTGGCGGGCGGTCACGAAAAAGCCGGGTATGTGGGCGAATGCGTTTGTCATCTCCTCCGTCAGCCCATCGGGCAGCAGGGAGGCGGCCCCGTCCGGGGACAAGTCGGTGAACGGGAGCACCACGAGCGAAGGGCGCTCGCTTACCACGTCGAGCCGCGATGGGGCCGGGAGCGCGATCCGATCAGGCCGGGTCCGCGCGGCCTTGATCCACTCGGTCGTCTCGGATGCGCGGGACGCGATGGCCCGCGTTCGCGGAAGGCACTGTCGGGCCAGCAGGCTCACCAGCAGCGCCTGCAGGTCATGGGACGGCTCGCGCCCGGCTTTTCGCGCCGCCGTTTCATAGGCGTGGTAGCACTCA
>CAXTXZ010000317.1:4442-5312 GCA_964248015.1 uncultured Rhodopila sp.
CGCCGCCGGGCAATGGGGTCGGACGCGTCGGCTGGCGTGAGCAGCCGACGCAGGCAGCCGGCCGCGGCCAGCCGCGAATGCTCGCGGCAACGCTCAAGCCAAGCCGTGAACGGGCGATGCTCGGGCCAGTGGAAGGTTTCCAGAAGGTTGCCGCGATAAAGCGCGACAGCCTCCAAGGCCCGCGCGGGATCGGCGGCCGCTTCCCGGAAACGCGGCACGTCCACGTTGAGGCGCTTGCGGTCAAGGGACGGCAAGGTCCCTGGATCGGCCGGCGCCGTTTCGAGCAGCGGCCCGAACGCGGCGCGCAGCCGCAAAAGCTCCTGGCGCAGGCTGCCCCGCGCCTGCTCCGGGCTGCGATCCGGCCATAGCAGCGCCGCCAGGTCCACGCGTCGCCAGGGGCGTTCCTCGACTGCCAGGCAGGTCAGCAGCGCGAGCGACCGGCGGCCGGGCAGGCGCACCCAGGCGCCGTCAGCGTGTCGGGCTTCAAAGGCTCCCAGGAAGCGAATGTCGATCATGAGATGCGCCGCCCGATCTCGATGCCACGCTTGGTAACGCCCGCAACAAGGTTAGCCTCATAGTGAAACCGTCAAAGCGCGTCAAACGCCCGTCGCGGGATTTGACACGGATTTTCTCTCCCGCGCCAAGCAACAACGTCGAATACTGAGCGCCAATGCTTCCTCTGTCCACCAGGGGCAGGACAAATCCCAATGGAGGGGGAAATGAAGCCAAGGGCTTCCCGCCTGCGCGATGCCGAATCCGGAAGGATGGCTAGCGCGGATCGCCGGAGGGCCGAAAGGTCCGGAGGCGTGAATCTGCCTGGGAAACAAGGAACTACAGGGCATCGCAGTCCCAACTGGACTGCGACGCGCC
>CAXTXZ010000318.1:0-5308 GCA_964248015.1 uncultured Rhodopila sp.
CTGTGCAGCCGGCCAGCCCCAGTTTCTCCCAGTCCGCCGTGGAGCAACCTATTCGTCTCAATCATCCCGATATCCTCAATACAGCGAAGTTGCAGTCCGGCGCCGTCATCGTGAACCTGTTCGGCATTGAGGGCCTGTCGGGTGAATCAGTTCAGGGCCTGCGAGGTTTTCTTGCCTCGACCAACGGCCAGTTGAGCCGCAAGGAGGTGGAGGCGACCCAGTCGGTGTGCCTGCTGGCCGATGGCACGGACCTGGCGCAGGTGGCGCTGGTCAATGGCGCGGCTCGGACCAAGCCCGACGCGCCTGATCCTTACAAGGAACAGGAGGCCGCCGCCCAGGCGGCGCGGCGCGGCATCTGGAGCAGCCTGCCGCCGCCCCCCGAGACCGTGACGCATCCCTCGGTGCCTGATACCGCGACGCTGGCGGCGGCTGGCAAGACCTATGCGCTGGATGGCTTGCAGGGTTTCGGCCAACCCTACGCGAGCCAGTTGCAGGGCTATATCGCGGCGAACGGTGACACTCTCAGTTGCTCGCCCCAAGGGGACACTGACAATTATGTCTGCTTGTTGCGGGATGGGACCGACATCGCGAAGGTCGGGCTTGTGAATGGCGCCGCGCGCGTGGCCCCGACGCCCCCGACGCTTATCGCCAGCGGCAAGCCGAAGCCCTGCAAAACCGCCGCGGCTTCTGGCTGAACGCGCCTCCCGCCGTGGTGGCCGAGGCGCTGGCGCCGCCACCTGATGCCTATGCTTTCGTCGCCGGCGATGACGGGGCCGATGGCATCGCCTACGTAGGCGGCGCGCCCACGGTTGTGCTCGATGGCGCCCCTGTGTTCCTGGCCTATGGCGACGGTTTGGGCTGGGGCTACTACGATCACTGGCACCATTGGCACGGCGCCCCGGATCGCTTTCGCGAGCATATGGAACATTACCATCCATACGGGAGTGGCCTGCGCGGCTATCACCGCGATGCCTTTGGCCACGATGTCGGTTTTCATCGCGAAGCCGCGTTCCGTCGTGAGGAAGCGTTCCATCGTGAGGCGGCCTTCCATCGGGAAGGTGAACTCCGTCACGAAGAAGCCATGCATCGCGAGGGCGGATTCGCTCATGCGGAGGCCATGCGGCATGAAGGCGGACTGCATCCCGCGACGGGCCGCGCGGGCATGACAGTGGGACCGGCAGGTCACGCCGAGGCAGCAGCGCGCCCGGGCTTTGTTCATCCCGGCCCAATGGCGTCGGCTGGCGGCTTCCATCCGGGCGCTCCGGCCGGTGTCCATCCCGGCGCTCCGGTCAGCGGCGGCTTCCACCCCGGCGCGCCGGCCGGTGGATTCCATCCAGTTGCCGCTCATGCCGCACCCGCCGTTGCCCACGTGGCGTCCGCGCCGGCCAAGCACCACTGATGCTTGAAGGAGCAGTCAGGCGGAACTGACGCCTGATGACCTGAACCGCTCCATCTTGTACCGCGAATCAATCGGTTCGCCGTGCAAGATCGCTTCCGCCGTCAACTGCCCGACAATCGGCCCCAACGTGTACCCGTTCGCCGTGACGGCATTGTAGAACCCCGGCAGCCCCGGAGCCTCGCCCAAAAGCGGCGCCCGATCGATGGCCACGTTGATCCCCGTCCATGACCGTATGACCGAGAGCGACCTCACCGCTGGCAACGCTTGTCCGCAAATCCACAAGTTGCCCTCGATGTTGCGCCGCAAATTCCGGGTGCGTCCGGTCGATCCGTCAAACTCGCCAAACCAGCCGCCGCCGATCAGCAATCCGCCGCTTGCCTGTTGCTTCAGCGACAGATGCCGGTTCGCGACCGCGACCAGGTGCCGCGTCAGCACCGGCGCCGGCTCGGTCACGATCACCTGCTGCACCGTGCCCGTCACCGGCAGGTCAAGCCCGACCATCCGCCCGATCCGCGCCGCCCAGGGACCGGCCGCGTTGACAATCCGCCCGCCCCTTACGCTGCCTTTGCTGGTGCTGACGATCCAGCCGGTGCCGTCCCGCTCGATTGACCGCACCTCGGCGCCGCGCAACAGCCTGACGCCATGCTGCCGCGTCAGCCGCATCAGCGCCATCATGCCGCGCAGCGGATCGCCGTAACCCTCTGCGGGAACGAAATCCGCGCCCACCATACGGTCGGACAACGCCGGCGAAAGGTCACGCAGCTCATGATGCCCGATGACGTGGCTTTCAATGCCATGCCGCCGTTCCAGAATCGATTTGCGGCGCAGCCAGTCCAAGCCGGCCGCGTCTTCGGCCAGCATCAGGCCACCCTCGGTGCGGATGCCCAGGTCTTCGCTCACCGCGACGCCGATGTCCTTCCACAGCGCGATGCTGCGCGGCGCCAGGGGCAAGGCGTGCGCCGCCGGCCCGCCGTCCGGCGGCGTGTCGTTCGTGAAATCGTAGGACAGCAACTGAACGTGCAGGCTTCCCGCGTTCGCCGTGCTGGCCGCCATGGCCACCTCGTCGCGGTCGATCAGCAGCACGTCGCCGCCGCCCTTCGCCAGGTAATACGCGGTTGACAGGCCAGCCACGCCGCCGCCGATCACCACCGTATCGGCCCGCCTCACCTCCACCGGCAATGGCTGGAGCGCATGCAACCGGACCGGCGGGGCGGGATCAGCCAGCAACGGGGCGGTGAACTCCAGCGCTTCGCGCATCAACGGCGCCACCGGCACCGGACGCAGCGGAGAGCGTGGCGCGGCGAAACCGTCCGGCTCGGGCGCGAACGGGCACATCCTGGCTATCGTGGCGGAACAGAAACGGCCCTGGCAGCGTCCCATGCCGGCCCGAGTCGCCTTCTTCAAAGCCGGCAGGGACGTCAGTCCCGCCGCCATTTCCGCCCGTAGCCGCCCGGCCGTGACTTCCTCGCACCGGCAGACAATGGTTTCATCCGCGACGGGACGCGCCGCCGCCTTGAACAGGCGCCATAACGCATCCTGAAACGCAACCGCGCGCTTCAAGTCACGCTCTGTCCTTGCATCCGGCCGAGCCGAAAACCCAAGTTCCCGTGCCGCCGCCAGGCCGGCCAGCCGTCCACGCGCCTGGGCAACCCGAGCGCCACCCAGGGCCGCCCCGTCGCCAATGGCGAACACCCCGGCGACCTCGGTGCGTCCCTCCGCGTCCGCCTCGGTGGCCAGGGATATCGCGGCCCCGCGATCCTTCAGGCGATGCGGCACGCCCAGGGACCGCGCCAAACCAGTTTCTGGCTGGAAGCCCATGTTCAACGCCACGATATCAACATCGAACCGGCGTTCGCCCGCGATGGCGATGGCAACACGATCGTCCCCCTCCAGACGGTCAAGGGTGGTTCGCCAGAACACCGGAACGCCGGCAGCCTTCAACGTTGCCATCATGGCGCTGCCGTCGCGCAACAGATCGCGTGCTGTCCATGCCATCTTCAGCACGGACCGGGCCGCCCCCATGCCCGGAGGCGTGGCGGCCTCCAGCACCGCGACCGGCTTGATCCCACCCGCCAGAAGTTCACAGGCCAGTTGCAGGTTCAGCGGCCCGTTGCCAGCGATCAGCACGCGGTTGCCAGGCAAGACGCGCTGGCTGCGCGCCAGGGCCTGCAAGCCACCGGTTGTCATCACGCCCGGCAGGGTCCAGCCCGGAATTGGCGCCGGCGCCTCATGCGCGCCTGTCGCCAGGATGAGACGCCGCGGGTGGTAGATTACGGATTGCCCCCGTGCCAGCGCGGCGATCTCGTCCGGCGCGAAAGCCCCCCAGGCCATCGCCTCGCTTTCCGTCCGCACGCCAACCCGCTCGGCCTGTTGGCGCAATGATGCCCCTAAAGCGAACTGCCGATCAGGTGAGTCATCGTGGTGGCTGGCCGCCAGAGGCTTGGCGAACTGACCACCCGTCACGGACCGCTCGTCCAAAAGAATGACGGATGCGCCCGTTTCGGCCGCCGCGATCGCGGCAGACAAGCCGGCGACACCCCCGCCGACCACCAGGACGTCACAGGCGCGTTCGTCGCTCGCCGGTGCGTTCTCCGGAGGCGTCAACGTGGCGGGTAAGTCGCTATCGACCCTCATGCCGTCGATTGCCTGCGTCATGCAGGCACGCCTGCCGATGTGGCCATCCACCGTGACAACACAGTCCCAGCATGCGCCCATGCCGCAGAACAACCCACGGGGCGCGCCGGATGGCGTCTTCCGCAGCGTGACGATCCCGGCGGCCGACAGCGCCGCGGCGATCGTCTCGCCCTGTAGAGCCTCGATCTTTTGGCCATTGAACTGAAAAGCGATCGGCCGGCCCACGGGCCGTATGGAAGCATGAGGCAAGCGCATCGCCGCAGCATGCCAAATCCGCCGCGCGCTTGACAGCCACGAACGCGCTGCCACCCTGTCGATCCGACACTATGGGGGGAACGCCATGCGCTTCGGCCTGATCATTCGCGGCCAGTATCCGCAGGGCGACGACATGCGTGTCCGCTTGAAGGAGGATCTGGACGCCGCCAGGCGAGCCGAGCAACTTGGTTACGACCTGATCGCCAAGGGCTCGCACTATAGTTCTCACCCGTTCCAGTACATCCAGCAGATCCCCTACCTGTGCCAGGTCGCGCTGGTCGCGCCGAAACTGCGTCTCGTGCCGGGCGTCGTTTTGCTGCCCCTGCACAGCCCGCTGCACGTTGCCGAGGAACTCGCCTCGCTGGATGTCATGTGCGACGGCAAGCTGGTCTTTGGGGCCGGCATCGGCTACCGGGAAGTCGAGTTCAGGGCGTTCAACACCACGCAGAAAGAGTCAGGGCCGCGCTTCGAGGAATGCCTGGCGGCGGTCAAGCGCCTGTGGACCGAGGACTTCGTCACCATGAAGGGCAGCTACTTCGAGCTGCAGAGCGCCAACTGCACGGTCCTGCCGGTGCAGCGGCCGATGCCTCCGGTCTGGATCGGCGCCAACGCCAATGTCGGCATACGCCGAGCGGCTCGTGTCGCCGACGCCTGGTTCATCAACCCGCACAACAAGATCGACACGATCGCCCAGCAGATGGACGTCTACAAACGCGCCCTGGATGACTGCGGCAAGCCGTTTCCCAATGAGCTGCCGATGGCGCGCGAACTCTTTGTCGCCTCCACCCGGGCAGAGGCGATCCGGCTCGCGCAACCCTACCTCGAAGCGAAATACAAGGCCTACAAGGAGTGGGGCCAGGACAAGGTCATGCCCACGGGCGATGCGTTCAACGTTGATTTCGAAGACTTGATGAACGACCGCTTCCTGTTCGGTTCGCCGGCGGAGGTAACGGAGCAGATCCTTCTGTTGCGGCGCCGCTTCGCCGTCAACACGCTGGTCCTGGGCATACACTGGGCCGG
>CAXTXZ010000319.1:0-5305 GCA_964248015.1 uncultured Rhodopila sp.
GTCCTGGATCGCATCGATGATGGCCTCGTGTTCCGCCACGAGGCGGCCCTGGTCGCGCGTGCCGAAGCTGCGCAGGCTGACGCGCACCAGCCGGTCGGATTGCTCGACAAGGTCGCGCGCCACCGCCGCCATCCGAACATTGCCCGACAAATCAGCAAGCTCGGCGTGAAACGCCCGGTTGTACGCGACGAAGTCACCGTCGCCGGGATCGCGGAACGCGTCCAGCCGGCCCCTGCCGCCAGCCTGGGCGGCGGCGGCGGCGCAAGCGGGTTCGATCACCAGGCGCAGGCCGAAGATATCAGCCGCATCCGCAAGCGACACCGGATTCACCCGATAGCCCTGGCGCGGCAGCACAGTGACCAGCCGCTCGCTCTCCAGACGCAGCAGCGCGTCGCGGATCGGCGAGCGGCTGACGCCATGCCGCGCCGCAAGGTCCTGTTCCCGCAGTTCCTGGCCGGGAAGCAGGGCACAGGTCAGGATCGCGTCGCGCAGCGCGTCGTAAACGTTGTCGCGCAGCAGCATGCGCTGTCCCCCTTCCGCTGTTGGTGAGAATGCAGGCTGTGATATATCACGTCAAGCAAGGGGAACGCGCGATGGACAGGATGTTTGCCGACGGAACGGTTGAGGCCTCGGTCACCGGGACAGGACGGAAGCTGGTGCTGCTGCACTCCCTGCTGGCGGATCGCGGCAGCTTCGGGCTGGTGATCAACCCATTCTCGGCCGGGTTCGAGGTCATGCTGCCGTCCCTGCCGGGCTTTGGCCGTTCCGACGCGGCCGGCGTTGGCCTGCCGGCGGTCGCGGACCGGATCGCCGCGGCCATCCGGGAGTTCGCCGATGGCGCGCCCGTGCGCCTGCTGGGCAACGGCTATGGCGGCTTTGTCGCGCTCCAGGCGGTGATCCGCCACCCCGAGCTAGCGGACCGCCTGGCGCTGGCCGATACTGGCGCCGCCTTCTCCGAACCGGGCCGGGAGGCCTTTCGCGGCATGGCCCGAGCCGCGGCGGCGAAGGGGCTGGAGGCAATCGCCGACACCGCCATGCGCCGCCTGTTCGCCGCCGACTTCCACGCCGCCAACCCGAACCTTGTCGCGGAAAGGCGCGCGGCCTTCCTGCGCTCCGATCCGGCCGTCATCATCGCCGCCTGCGAGGCCCTGGCGGCGCTGGACCTGCGGCCGGCGTTGGCCGGCGTGCGGCTGCCGGTGCTGGCGGTGGTCGGGTCACGGGACGAGGCAACGCCGCCAGCCATGTCGCGCGAGGCCGTGGCGGGACTGCCAAACGCGACTTTGGCCGTGCTGGACGGCTTGGCGCACGTCCCGCAGTTGCAGGCGCCGGACCGGTTCCTGCAAGCGGTGATGCCGTTCCTGACGGCGTAACCGATCCGGCCCGGACCAACGTGCCGAAGGCGATGCCGGATAAACGCGCTTTGAAACAGGCTGAGGCGCGTGTCCTACGCCTCATGCGCCAGCCGCAGCCCCGGCCGGTCCCACGGCATCGCGACAAGCTGCCCGGTCCCGGACAGCGTCAGGTACGCCGTGCGCAGGTCCGGGCCGCCAAAGCAGATGTTGGTGCAAAACATGTCGGGCATCGGCACCTGGCGAACCAGGCCGCCCTCGGGCGCGACAACGCTGACCCCGCCATTGATCAACGTCGCCACGCAAACATTGCCGGCGCTGTCCACCGCCAGGCTGTCGAACCGCTGGAAGCCGCCGAGGCCGGCCATCAGCCGCCCGCCATGCGGCGACGGGAACGGCGCCTTGCCCAACACGCCGGGCGCCAGCACGTCGAACGCCCAAAGTCGCGCGGTCTCGGTTTCAGCGACGTAAAGCGTCTTGTTGTCGGGCGACAGGCCGATCCCGTTCGGCGTCAGCACGGGATGCGCGACCTCGGTGATGCGCGACCCGTCGGCCAGGGCGTAATAGACGCCGCCCCAGTCGCGGTCCCTGGCGCGCGCCTTGCCCAGGTCGGTGAAGTAGAAGCCACCCAGGCCGTCGAACACGAGGTCGTTCGGCCCCAGCAGCTTGTGCGGGCCGCAATGGTCGTACAGCACCGTCACGGCGCCCGTCCTCGGGTCCACCCGCTCGATGCGGCCCCCGGCGTAGTCGGTGGCGGGGCCGGCGGGGCGCAGCAGGTTCATCTCCGTCCGCCACTGGAAGCCGCCGTTGTTGCAGACATAGAACGCGCCGTCCGGACCCACCGCGAGGCCGTTCGGCCCGCCGCCGGTGCGCGCGACAACCTCGGCGCGGCCATCGGGCCAGACGCGCGTGAGGGTCTGCCGCTCGATCTCCACCAGCACGACCGAGCCGTCCCGCATCGCCACCGGACCCTCCGGGAAGCGCAGGCCGGTTGCGATGACGCGTAGGTCTTCCATGACATTCCCCTTGCTGTTTTCCCACGATACCCACCGCCGCCGAGGCGGCGTCAACCTTTCGTTTACCTCCTGCGGGCATACCAGGGCGTAATGCTCGCTGACCTGCGATCTGATGTCGCGATTTTGCAAACGGCCGCGCTGTCGCTGGGGATCAGCCTGGGCTGCGGGCTGCTGTTCCCGCCGTTTTTCTGGCTGGCGCTCCTTGCCAGCGTTGCCGCCGGCGTCGCCTTCCTGGCGCTGCGCCATCCCACCGGTTTCTCCGTCGCTTGGCTGCTGGTCGCCGGCATGAGCCTGGAGATGACGCTGAACGACCTGGCGGGCGACACGCTTTACCAGTCAACCATCGCCGCGGTGAAAAGCCTTGAGATCGTGCTCGCCTGCCTCTGCGCCTTGCGCTTTGGCCCCTGTCTCGATCTGGTCAATCCCGTCTGGGCCTATGCGGCGATGCTCGCGGCGGGCATGGCGCATGGGCTTTACCCCGGCCTGACACTGTCCGACAGCGTGCGGTCGCTGATCGGGTCCGCGGCGCCCTTCGCCTTCTGCTTCTGCCGCCTGCCGCCCTCCTGGCCTCAGGCCATCATCACCGCGACCAAATGGTGCCCCATCGTGGCCGTTGCGGCCGATTTGCCCCTGGCGCTGGCGGACATCCGGCCGCTGTTCATCGACAGCGGCGGCGCGCGCCTGGCTGGCCTCGGGCATCCCGCGTTCCTGGCCGGGGTGTGCCTGCCGGCGATCTACGCCTGCCTGATCCAGCTCTACCGGCACGGGCGCCGAGCCGACCTGTGCCTGCTGATCGCCAACTTCGCCATCCTGGCGCTGACCGGCGCCCGCGCGCCGCTGGCCTACGCGGTCGCGGTCACGGCGCTCAGCCTTGCCTCCATACGCTCCACGGCCTTCCGGCCCAGCGCCAGGCTGCTGCTTGCCCTGAGCGCGGGCTGCGCGGTCCCGATGGCGGCCCTGTTCGCCGGCAACCTGTCCGGTCTCCGGCTGTTCAACGTCGTGGCGAACCAGGCTGACAACCTCAGCGGACGCGACCTTCTGTGGCCCGAGTTCCAGGCCGCGGCGGACCGCTCGCCCTGGTTCGGCTGGGGCATCGGCGCGGGCAACGTCGTCATCCCGCCGGACAGCCGCATCGCCCGGACGCTGCACACCTGGGCCGCGCACAACGAGTACCTGCGCATCCAGGTCGAGGGCGGCCAAATCGGCCTCGCCTTGCTGGCCACGCTGTTCGCCGCCTGGGTGATCCTGCGCACGCGACGGTTGCCACATGCCGACAAGCGGATCATGCGGCTGGCCTTCCTGGCGTTCGCTTGCCACGCGCTGACCGACAACGTGCTGATCTCGACGCCAGCCTGCGTGCTGTTCACCTTCGCCACCGCCGTGTTCGCCCGATTGCCCTTGCCCAGCTCCGCGCGACGGGCGTAGGGAGCGCCATCAAGCCGGAGCATCCCTGGCCATGCGGCGTCTCCTCGTCCTGTGCACCCTGATCATGTCAGCCGTCTCGACGCCAACCTGGGCCAGCGGCATCGCCTTCGTGGTCAATTCCGCAAGCGCCTCGGTCAGCGTGATCGACATGGCCACGCAAAAGGAAATCCGCCGCATCCCGATGCTGCGCGAGCCGCATCACCTCGCGCTGAGTCCGGACGGGCGCAGCCTGCTGGTCGGCGACACGGCGGGAAACCAGGTGATCTTCCTCGATCCCGGCACGGGCGCGGTGCGGCAGCGCGTCCCGGTGGCCGATCCCTATCAGTTGGGCTTCAGCCCGGACGGCAGGTTCCTGGTGGTGAACGGCCTCGCGCGCAACCAGGTGGATGTCTACGACGCCGCCAGCATGAAGCTGGCGCACCGCTTCCCGGTGGTCGCCACCCCCAGCCACCTCGCCTATTCGCCTGATTCCGCCACGGTCTTCGTCAGCCTGCAGGACAGCGACAAGCTGGCGGCGTTCGACCTGCGCGCGATGACCGAGAAATGGACCGTCCCCGTCGGCAAGACCCCGGCCGGCGTCCTGTGGCTGAACGGCCGGGTGCTGGTCGCCGACATGGGCACCGACCATATCGCCGTCGTCGATCCCTCGACAGGCAAGGTGCTGGAGCAGGTGCAAACCGGCAAGGGCGCGCACAACCTGTTCCTGTCCCCTGACAAGAAGATCCTGTGGGTCAACAACCGCGCCGGCGGCACCACGGTGGCGCTGGACTCGGCGACCCTGAAACCGATCCGCGGCTACGCCATCCCCGGCGGCCCGGACGACATGGATTTCGCGCCAAACGGCAAGATCTGGATCACCCGGCGCTGGGCCGAGAAAGTCGCGGTGCTGGACCCGGCGACCGGCGCGTTTGAAACGATCGATGTCGGCCGCTCACCGCACGGCCTGTACCTCAACGCCCGAGCGCCCTCCCCCACGGCCTTGTCCAGCCGCTGATGGGCGACCCGTTCGACCTCGCCGCCGGCTGGTTGCAGGAGCACGCGCTGATCCCGGCGCTCTACCAGCTCGGCCTGATGAACTGGGAGGACGTGTCCTACGGCTGGGCCTTGTTCGCGCTCTACGGCGTGGCGCAGGTGGCGGTCACCTTCGCCGTCTGCCTGCCGCTGGAACGCTGGCGCCCGGTCGAGCGCTGGCCCGACAGCCACGCCGTCTGGGTCGATGTCGCCTACACCCTGCTGTCGCGGGTCGGCATCCTGCCCTTCGTCACCTACGTGCTGTTCTACCATGCCCAGGTGTCCGTCACCGGCTGGATGGCCGACCGAGGCTGGGTCACCCCCACCCTCGAATCCCTTTTCCCCTTCCTGCTCGGCCAGCAAACCCTGACATTCGTTTTCTACGCCATCATCCTGGACTTCGCCGACTACGGGCGGCACCGGCTGTCGCACCGGTTCCATTGGTGGTGGGCGCTGCACTCCCTGCATCACGCGCAGCGCCAGATGACCTTCTGGTCCGACGAC
>CAXTXZ010000320.1:0-5293 GCA_964248015.1 uncultured Rhodopila sp.
GGCGCTGATCACCGCGACCGGCACGTTCCTCAACCAGCAGAACTCGGTTGGCCAGGCGCTGAACACGGTCGGCAGCTCGATCAACTACGTCAACACCCAGGTGACCTACAACAACAACAAGATCGACGCGCTGAACAGCGGCCTGGGCGCGCTGGTGGACGCCGACCTGGCGAAAGAGTCGGCGCAGCTCACCGCGTTGCAGATCCGCCAGCAGCTTGGCACGCAGGCCTTGTCGATGGCGAACTCGGCGCCGCAGTCGCTGCTCAGCCTGTTCAAGTAACGGCTTTCCGGCAGGCCGGCGGGGCCCGTCTTCGGGTTCCGCCAGTCCGCTGGCGGTCGCATCGGATTTCCAAACAGCCAAAGGGCCGTAGCCATGAGGCGCCGGGTCTGCTCCGCGGAAGGGACACCATGTCGAACCTCGTTCTGGAGCTACGCCAAGGCGAAGTCATGATCGTCAACGGCGCTCCGATCCGTTTCCGCACACGTTCGCGCATTGAGCTGACAGCCAAGGCGCGCTTCCTGTTCGGCAAGCAGATCATGGCGCCCGATCAGGCGGACAGCCCCGCAAGGCGCATCTATTACGCGTTGCAATCAGCCTATATCGGCAATGAGACGGACCGTGAGGCCGCTCTCGACACAGCCCGTCATTTCATTGGCGAGTTCCAGGAAGCGACGACCTCGGAGCTGGTCCGGACAATCCTTTCCCAGGCGCTGGTCGCGGCCGAGGAGGACGATTGCTACCAGGCGCTGAAGTTTGTCCGCCGCATCATTCAGCACGAAGACGCCGTGCTGGGAAAAACTCCGAACGCCGCCATTCCAAAAGTGGACAAGGACTGCGATGCCAAACGCGACACATGCCATTCAGGCGTATAAAGCCGCCGCCCGCCATCGGTCCCCACGGGATCAGGAAGCCGATGTCTTCCGCAGGGCGAACGCCGTGCTCAAGGCCGCGCGCGGCGCGGGGCCAATCCAGCAGATCCGCGCCCTGGCCGACAACCGCCGGCTCTGGATCACCGTCCTTGACCTGATGCGCGATCCCGCCAATGCCCTGCCGCAGCCGCTGCGGGCCTCGATCATCTCCGTCGGCCTGGCGGTGCAGCGGGACATGGACGGGGAATCGCCCGATTTCGAGTTCCTGATGTCCATCAACGAAAACATCGCCGCCGGCCTGTCAGGCCAGCCATGACGGCGGCGGAGTTGCCTGCATGAGCATTTCCCTAAGCTACCTGACGACGCTGTTCCCAAGTTCGTCCAGTTCCAATGCGTCGCTGCTTGATGCGATCTACGGCATTGGCGGATCGGGGGGATCTTCTGGGCAGAATCCTGTGCAGGCGCTGGCCTCGGCCGAAAAGAACGAGACGGCCGAAGTCAAGCAGACCGCCAAGCAGACCGATGTGAAGACCACCATGGCTGCTTTCACCAAGGTGGTGAACGGCGCCAAGAGCGTCACGGCCCTGCTGGCCAATCCGGCGGTCATGAACGTCCTGCTGACCGCGAACGGCATGAGCGACCAGATCGGCTACACGGCGCTGGCGACCAAGGTGCTGACGTCGAATCTGAAAGACCCGAAGTCACTGGCCAACACGCTGAGCGACACGCGTTGGAAAACCCTGGCGCAGACCTATAACTTCGCCGCGAATGGCCTGAAGGCGATCCAGAACCCCAAGGTCATCGCCGCCGTCGCGCAGGGTTACGCCCAGATCACGTGGGAAAACGCGCAGGACAGCGTAACGCCGGGCTTGTCGAACGCACTGGCCTTCAAGGCGCAGGCCAGCACGATCACCTCGGTTGACGACATCCTCGGCAACAGCACCCTCCGCACCGTTGTCACGACGGCGCTCGGCATTCCCGAGCAGATCGCGTTCCAGTCCCTGAGCACGCAGGAAAAGGTGATCGCGAACGGCGTGAACATCAAGGATTTCAAGGACCCGAAGTTCGTCGAGAGCTTTGTCCAGCGCTACCTGATCGCCAACAGCGCCAATTCATCCGGTTCTTCCGGTTCTTCCACCGACATGACCAGCCTCGCCGTGCAGGCACAAGGCATCCTGGCCTGATTGCTTCCAAAACGGCTCAGAAGGAGCCCCTCATGACAACAATGAACGCAACAGCCGATGCCAATGCCGATGCCTTGTGCAGCCGCGCCGCGGAGCTTATTGAAGCTGGCCGCGCAGGCGCCGCGCGGCCGCTGCTGGCGGCGGCCAGGGCGCTTTCCGTGACAACGCCCTACATCACGGTGCTGACGGCTCGCCTCGCGGTGAGCGATGGCGACTGGGGACGTGCGATACTGGAGCTTGACGAAGGCATTGACGCCGCTCCGTCGCATGCCGGGCTTCGGCAATGCAGGGCGGAAGTGCGGCATCGCGTGGGCGACATCGAGGGCGCCGCGCGGGACGCGGCCGAAGCGGTGATACTGGAACCGGCCGATCCCCGCGCCAAGGCGCTGCTGGGCGCGGCCCTGCTCGACCTTGGGCTGACGGCCGACGCCGTGGCCTGCCTGCGGGAGGCGGTGGCGAACCTGCCGACCGAAATCGCCTATCGCGAGGCGCTGTCCACCGCGCTTGAACGGACCGGCGACACCGATGCCGCCTTGCGGGTGCTGAAAGACGGCATCGCGCTGTGCCCGGCAAGCTTGCCTGCGCGTAACGCCGCGATCCTGCTCAGCATCCGCCGGCGCGATTTCAATGGCGCGGCCAGGCTGGCCGAACAGGCCCGCGCCGCCGGCGTCACCGACGCGAGCACCCTTGGCATGAAGGGGCATGCGCTCTCCAGCCTGGGCCGCCATGAGGAAGCCGCGCTGGCCTACCAGGACGCCCTGAAGCTTGACCCCACGGATGTCGCCATGCGCCAGCTTGTGGCGTCGTCCGGCGTTCCGCCGAATTCGAAAGACGCGCAGGAAGGCTTCATACGGACCATGTTCGACAACTACGCCGGTCGCTTCGAGAACCACCTGCTCAGCCTTGGCTACGATATTCCCGGCGTGATCCGCTCGGTGCTGGAGAAGCATCCGAAGATCGCCGCCGGCGTGCCGCTGGGTCCGGTGCTGGATCTTGGCTGCGGCACAGGACTGGTCGCGCTGGCGATCGCCGACCTGCCGCTGGGTCCGATCACCGGGATTGACCTGTCCCCGCGCATGCTGGAACATGCCAGGGTCAAACGGCTGTACGCCGAATTGCGCGAGGCCGACATTGTCACTGACCTGCTGGCGCAGTCGCAGCGCTGGCCGCTGATCATCGCCGCCGACACGGTGATCTATTTTGGCGCCCTGGAGGAGCTTCTGGCCGCTGTCCACCAATGCCTGGAGCCTGGCGGCTGGTTTGTCTTCTCGGTCGAGGAAATCCTGGCTGACCACGACGGCATCATGCCAGGCAATGGCAATTGGGCGCTGGAACGGCAGGGCCGCCATGCCCACGCGCCGCATTATGTCCACGAAGCCGCCTATGGCGCAGGCTTCCGGGTGCTGCGGGTTGACCGCCCGGTTATCCGCCAAGAAGCGGGGATCGACGTCCCCGGCCTGCTCCTGACCATTGAGCGGCTGGCATCATCGTGACCCTGCGCGCCTTGGAAGGCGTCATCTCCATGGATGCCGTCAGCCTGCTGCGCGAAGGCAACTTCGCGGCGGCGCTGACGCCCTTGCGCGCCGCCCTGACAGGGGGCGATGCCAGCCCGGCGACCACCCTGAACCTGGCGATTGCCGAGGACCATGCCGGCGACCGCGACCGCGCCCGCCGGCTGATGCAGTCCGTCGCCGTGCGGCTTCCCGATTGGGACGAGCCGGTGCTTCGCCTGGCGGAAAGCCTGCGCGCCGCGAATGACAACGCTGGGGCGGAAGAAGCCTATCGCCAGGTGCTGGAGCTGAACCCGACGCGGCCGGAGGCGCTGATCGCCCTGGGCGGGCTTCTGCTGATGCGCGAGGAGGCGGAAGAAGCGCGCGACCTGCTGCGGCGCTGCTGCGAAGTCGCGCCGGACAACGCCGAGGCCTGGAACACCCTGGGCCTGGCGCTGCGCAAGGCCGACGCGCCGGCGCAGGCGCTTGCCGCGTTCCACCGTGCCCAGGCGCTGCGGCCCGACAACGCGGAATACGTGCTGAACGGCGGCAAGGCCGCGCATGCCGCCGACGCGGCGGACGCCGAACTGGATCGCCTGTCTGCCGCCTGCCTGAAGCACCCGCTCAATGTCGTGCTGCAACTGGGACGCGGCATGCTGCTGGATCAGCTTGGCCACCGGGCGGAGGCGATCGACGCGCTGGAGGCGGCGGTGCAACTGGCCCCCGGCGAACTGACGCCGCTGAGCCTGCTGGCGGGCGTGTTGGCGCGTTCCACCAGGGTCGCCGAGGCCTAGGCCACGTTGCGGCAGGTCTGCCTGCTGGACCCCGACAATCCCCAGGTCCGCAACGACCATGCCGCCGTGCTGATGCGGGTGCACCGGCACGGCGAGGCCAGGGCGATCCTGCAAGAGGTGGTGGAACGCTGGGGTCCGCAGCCCTCGGTTCTGTGCAACCTCGCCAATGCGACGACCTGCGTGGGCTTGCAGCGGGAAGGGGTGGCGCTGGCCCGCGAGGCGGTCGCCCTGGCGCCCGACGCCATGCTGCCGCGGCGCGCGTTGTGCAACAACCTGCCGTACCTGGACGGCGTCAGCGGGGCGGAATTGCTGGAGGCCATGCTGGCGTGCTCGGGCGTGGCACCGCGCGCGCCGCGGCCGGCCTTGCGCAATGTTGCCGATCCGGATCGCCCGCTTGTGGTCGCCCTGCTGTCCGGCAGCCTGCGGTCCCATCCGGTGGGGTGGCTGACCCTGGGCGGGATAGAGAACCTGGACCCGGCGCGGTTCCGTGTGCTGTGCCTGGCGCAGAACAGCGCGCCGCATGACGCGCTGGCGAGACGCTTCCGGGCGGTCGCCAGCGACTGGGTGGAAGTCGATGCGCTGTCCGACCTGGCGCTGTCCGACCTGGCGCGTGCGCGGGGCGTGGACATCCTGATCGACCTGGGCGGCTACGGCGACGGCGGGCGCATGCCGGCCTGCGCCAACCGGCTGGCGCCGGTGCAGATCAAGTGGGTCGGCATGCAGGCGCACAGCTCCGGGCTGGCGGAGATGGACTGGTTCATGACCGACCGCTGGGAAACGCCCGCGGGGTTTGAACGATTCTATAGCGAGCGGCTGCTGCGGCTGCCGGATGGCTATGTGTGCTACACGCCGCCGCCGCATGCGCCCGACGTGGCGCCCCTGCCGGCGCTGCGGGCGGGCCATGTCACGTTTGGCTGCTACAACAACCTGGCGAAGATGACGCCACGGGTGATCG
>CAXTXZ010000321.1:0-5291 GCA_964248015.1 uncultured Rhodopila sp.
GGCGCCGACGCGGTGATGCTGTCCGGGGAAACGGCGGCGGGGCAGTATCCGTATGAAGCCGTCAACATGATGGACCGCATCGTCGCGCGGGTGGAGCAGGACGCCGGCTGGCGCGCCACCATGGATGCGTCGCACGCCGAACCGGAGAAGAACGCGGCGGCTGCCATCGCCGCCGCCTCGGCGCGGATCGGCCACACCATCGGCGCCAAGGCCATTGTCGCGTTCACCGCGTCCGGCAGCACCGCCTTGCGCATGGCGCGCGAGCGCCCTGTCCCGCCCATCATCGGCCTGACCCCGAACGCCATCACCGCTCGGCTGATGGCGGTGGTGTGGGGCGTGCACGCGGTGGTCACGCCGGAGGTGCATTCCATGACCGAGGCGGTGAACCGCGCCAGCCGCGTGAGCCTGACCGAAGGCTTCGCCGCGCATGGCGAGGAGATCGTCGTGACGGCCGGCGTGCCGTTCGGGCAGACCGGCACGACGAACGCGCTGCGGGTGGCGACGGTGAAGTAGGGCGGGCGCCTGCGCGAAGGCATGGCGCATGCGGCCCTAATCGGGCCGCGGTGCGCGCTGCCTTATTATTTTCCAGGCAGATGCACGCCCCTGGACCGTTCGGCCCTCCGCCTCAGGTCGGCGCGGGCGCGGGCACCTGAAGCGCCTGGGGGCCTACGCGCAGTTCGATATGGTACTGTGCCCAATGCTGGGCGTAGTCGGGCGGCACGCCGAACCTGGCTGACACGACATACTGGTCGTCAACGCCGGTCGCGCGCGGGCCGCCAAGCGGAACGCCGAAACCCAGGCCGCCGCCGACGCCGCCGCCGAAACCGCCGAGGCCGAGGCCAACGCTTGGCGGCGCGCTGTAGTTGACGTGCGGGCTGCTCACCATCGTCAGCACGGCCGGGTACTGGTTGCCGTCCGCGCCCACCAGGAAGGCGTCGTGCGGCGGCTGGGCATTGCTGACAACAACCTGGATGGCTTGGGCGCCGCGATCGAACGACGCGCGCACGCCGTTCGGCGGGGGCAAGGGGTTGCTGGCGCACGCACTCAGCGCGAGGCAGACAGGCACCATGGCACGACTGTATTTCATGTCCGTTCTCAGTTGGTTCGGATCAAGACCTGTGCAGGTCGAAACGGGATATCAAGCCGCCTGCTTGCAACGGTTCGTGATGGGACGCGAGCGAGGTTGAAGCGTGAACCACGGCGACAGTTTCAGCCGCAGGCGTTGCCGCGCAGGCTGTAGGCGCGGACGACGCCGGCGGACACCGTGAAGGTCGTGTCGCAGGCCAGGTTGATCGCGGTCGGCGGAAAGCCGCCGCCGTACCAGAAGGGGCTCGGCCCCGGATAGATCGGCGAACCCGGCACGATCTCGAACCGCCGGTCCTCGTATGTCAGGAACTTCATTCCGCCTGTTTCGTAGGTGCGGGCCGGCGCGCCCATGGTTTGCACCAGCGCGACTTCCGGCCGGCCGACCCACGTCGCCAGCTCCGCCTGGCGCGTCGCGCGGGGATCGGCGCAGCCGAACACCATGGCCGTGGCGGCGAGAAGGATGGAGCGACGCATGACAGCAGTCCCCTGACGTGCCGGTTACATGAGTTCGGCGGGCGGCAGCCACAGCACCTGGCCGATGCGGTCGGCGCCGCTTGCGATCATCGCCAACCGGTCGAATCCCATGGCGATGCCGGCGCTCGGCGGCATGCCGTGCTTCAGGGCGGCGAGGAAGTCCTCGTCGAGCGGCCAGTCCTGCCGGGGCTGGCGGCCGAGCGCCTGGCGGCGGTCGCGGTCGGCGAGGAAGCGAGCGCGTTGCTCGACCGGGTCGGTGAGTTCCACGAAGGCGTTGGCGAGTTCGATGCCGCAGACGAAAAGCTCGAACCGCTCCGCCACGCGGGGGTCGGCGGGGTCGCGGCGGGCGAGCGCGGCCTGCGCGGCGGGCCAATGGGTCAGGAATGTCGGGTGGTGGCGGCCGAGTTCTGGCTCGACGCGGCCGAGGAGGAGGCGGAAGAAAAGATCCTCCCAGGTTTCGTCCTGGCGCAGGGTCACGCCCGCGGCGGCGGCGAGATGCTTCTCGTCCTCGCCGATCGCCAGCAGGTCAACGCCGGCATGGCGGGCGAAGGCTTCCGCGACGGTCAGCCGCTCGAAGCGGGACAGGTCGGTGGTGACGCCTCGGCAGCGGACGACGGCGGGCAGGACGTCGCGCAGCAGTTCGGTGGTTTCGGCGACCAGTCCCTCCAGGCTTGCGCCGGGGCGGTACCATTCGAGCATGGTGAATTCCGGGGCGTGCAGAGGGGAGGCCTCGTCGCGCCAGACGCGGGCGAACTGGAAGATGGGGCCGGCCTGCGCGACCAGGAGCCGCTTCATGGCGAATTCGGGACTGGTGTGGAGCCAGAGGTTCTCGGTCGTGCCGTCGGGACGCTCCCGTGTCGTGGGGCAGGCGCGCAGGTGCACCTCTTCGCCTGGGGTGGGGACGGCGCAGGGCGTTTCGACCTCGGTGTAGCCGCGACGATCGAAAAAGCCGCGGACGGCGCGGGTCAGTTGCGCGCGGCGACGCAGGAAGGGTTGGCGGGCGGCGAGGCTTTCGGGATGCCAATTCCGCAAGGTCATGCCAATAATTCTATGATTGTATCAATTTGCCTCATTTTCGCCGCAATCCGGTCACGCGAAAGCCTTGGTTGCTTCCAACTTGACAAGGCGGATTTAGGCACAGGGGCGGCAACAATGAGTTTAATCCTGATACTGGTCATTCTTTTCCTGCTGTTCGGCGGGGGCGGCTATTATGGCTACCGCTCAGGCTACTATGGTGGCCCGCATTATGGCGGCGGAATGACCTTGCTTGTGGTCATCATTGTCCTGGTCCTGCTGTTCGGCGGGGGCGGCTACTACCACTACTGATCCTTGGCGCTATTGGTCTTTGGACCACTGATCACCGGCTGGGGCGGCGTGGCGACGCGCCGCCCCTCCGCGCATCAGGCGGCGGCGAACTGGCCGCGTCCGAACACCTTGTCCAATGTGGCCGCTTCCGCCTTGTCGAAGGGCGTCGTGCGGCCGCGCACGGCCTCGACCTCGGCCAGCGCCTTCTTCACCGCCGGGCGCTCGTCGATCAGCTTCACCCAGCGCATCACGTTGGGAAGCTTGGCGGCCATGTCGGCGCTGAACACGGGGATCATGCGCAGCCAGGGATAGGTGGCGACGTCCGCGACGGAATACTCCGGTCCCGCCAGGTAGGTTGACTCCGCCAGGCGCCCGTCGATGACCGTGCAGACGCGGTGGACCTGGGTCAGGTAGCGACTCTTGGAATAATCGTTGCCGGGGGGCGCGAACCGCAGGAAGTGGACGTACTGGCCGAACATCGGGCCAACCGTGGACATCTGGGTCATCAGCCACTGGATGGCGTCGTATTTTCGCGCGGGGTCGGCTGGCAGGAGCTTGCCGGTCTTGTCCGCCAGGTAGAGCAGGATAGCGCCGGACTCGAAAACCGTGCAGGGCTTGCCGCCCGGTCCCTCGGGATCGACGATGACGGGCACCTTGGCGTTCGGGTTCAGCTTGAGGAACGCCTCGTCGAACTGCTTGCCGCTGAAGACATCGACCGGCGCGACCTCGTAAGGCAGCGCGAGTTCCTCCAGCGCGAGGTAGACTTTCACCACGTTGGGGCTACCCATTCCATAAAGCGTGATCACTGTTGTTCCTCCGGTTTGATCGCGAGCGGACGCAGTCTCGCACGCTGAAGAAAACGGCGGAAGCCGGCGGCATCCGGGCGGTTGCCCGCTTTATGTGCCGCCTTGCTGTTTGTCATGGGTTTAGCCTACGATTGTGTATGCCAGCCTGATTGCCATGTGACCAAACAACCGGCAAAAAGGCGGCTCGGGTGCGCTTGCGCCGTCCCGCCGGCATTTCGATACGCCTAGGAAAGTTGTGACAATGCAAGAGGTTGTGAGACAGGGCCTGTATGATCCCCGGAACGAGCACGATTCGTGCGGCGTCGGTTTCATCGTGAACATCAAGGGCCGAAAATCTCATGACATCATCACGCAGGGCCTGAAGATCCTGGAGAATCTGGATCATCGCGGCGCTGTCGGCGCTGACCCTCTGGTTGGCGACGGCGCCGGCATCCTGATCCAGATGCCGGACGGGCTGCTGAACGACTGGGCGCGGTCAAAGGGCAAGTCGTTGCCGGCGGTTGGCCGCTATGCCGTGGCGATGTGCTTCCTGCCGCGCGACGCGCAGGCGCGCGAGCACGCGGAACGGCATTTCGAGCAGGTGGTGGCGAAGGAAGGCCAGGCGATGGTCGGGTGGCGCGACGTGCCGATCGACCTGGCCGGGCTGGGCAAGACCGTCATCGAGACGATGCCGGTGATCCGTCAGGCGATCGTCGCCTCCAACCTGTCGATCCGCGACCAGGACGCGTTCGAGCGCAAGATCCTGGCGATCCGCAAGCAGATCCTGAACAACCTGCGCACGCTGGCCGAGAAGCGGGCCATGCCGAGCCTGACGGAATTGTACATGCCGTCGTTCTCGACGCGGACGGTTGTCTACAAGGGGCTGCTGCTGGCGACCCAGGTTGGCACGTTCTACCGCGACCTGGCCAATCCGCTGACGACCTCGGCGCTGGCGCTGGCGCACCAGCGGTTCTCGACCAACACGTTCCCGTCCTGGAAGCTGGCGCACCCGTACCGTTTCCTGGCGCACAACGGCGAGATCAACACCGTGCGCGGCAACGTCAACTGGATGTACGCGCGGCGGCGGTCGATGGAATCCGACCTGATCGGGCCGGACCTGAACAAGATGTGGCCGATCATCCCGCACGGCCAGTCGGACACGGCCTGCATCGACAACGCGCTGGAACTGCTGGTGGCCGGCGGCTACTCGCTGGCGCACGCGATGATGATGCTGATCCCGGAGGCGTGGTCGCACGACCCGCTGATGGACCCGGAGCGCAAGGCGTTCTACGAGTACTACGCCGCGCTGATGGAGCCGTGGGACGGGCCGGCGGCGATCGCCTTCACCGACGGGCGGCAGATCGGCGCGACGCTGGACCGCAACGGCCTGCGCCCGGCGCGCTATGTCATGACGGACGACGACTACGTGATCATGGCGTCAGAGGCCGGCGTGCTGCCGGTGCCGGAGACGAAGATCGTCCGCAAATGGCGCTTGCAGCCCGGCAAGATGCTGCTGATCGACCTGGAGGAAGGCCGCATCATCGACGACGCGGAGATCAAGCAGAAGCTGGCGCGGGCGCAGCCCTACGCGGAGTGGCTGAAGCAGACCCAGTTCAAGCTGGAGGAACTGCCGGAAGCGGA
>CAXTXZ010000322.1:0-5251 GCA_964248015.1 uncultured Rhodopila sp.
CCCTAGAGCAGATCCCGTTCAGGTTGCCTGCCTGAACGGCTGAAGATGCTCGCTGAAACAATATGCCAGAGATTTTCCGTGAGCCCATGCGGACGGGAAAAGCTCTAGAACTTCTTCGCGCCGATCAGGCGCTGGGTGAGCAGGACGGCGACCTGCTGGCCGGACTGGAAGGCCATCGTCATCGCGGCCGACACGGCCGGGATCACGTCGGAGGGTTGCTCCGCCCGCAGCACGATGACGCCCATGGCCTTCAGCACTGGCTCCACCGCCTGGCCCATGGCGAACTGCCAGGGGTTGCCCTCGCCGTATTCGCCGCGCATCGACACCAGGGCCAGGAAGGGGAAGCGGCCGCCTTGGGTCAGCGACAGCATGTTGATGCAGTTGCCGACGCCGGACGACTGCATCAGCAGCACCGCGCGCTGGCCGCCGAGGTCCGCGCCGGCGACCATGGCGACGCCTTCCTCCTCGGTGGTCAGCGGCACCGAATGGACATCCGGATCGGCGAGCGAGCGGTCGATCAGCACCTTGTGGCCGGCATCGGGGACGTAGGCGAACTGGGTGACGCCGTTGGCGCGCAGCAGGTCGTACAGCGCGTGGGGCCACTGTGGCGGGACGGGCATGAAAGCCCCCCTAAGGCGCCACCACGGGCCAACCGCCCTTGTCAAGCGGCCGAAAGGCCTCGGCGCCCGGAACCGTCGCCACAAGCTGGTAGAGGTCCCAGCGCGACCTTGATTCCCCCGGAGCCTTGACCCGGAAAATATACATATCATGCACCGCCCGCCCGTCCACGCGGACCGTGACGCTGCCGAACAGCGCGTCGGGGATGGGCGCCCTGCGCATGGCGGCAAGCACCGCTTCGCCCTCGATCGAGTCGGCTGCCTTCACGGCATGCAGGTAAGCCAGCACGGAGGAGTAGACGCCCGCCTGGTTGGCGGTTGGCGGGCGGCCGTTGAAGCGTTGGGCGAAGCGGCGGGAGAAGGCGCGGGTGGCGTCGTTGAGGTCCCAGTAGAAGGCTTCCGTCACCGTCAGGCCCTGCGCCGCCTGCAAGCCGATCGAGTCGACGTCCACGATCTGGGTGAACAGGCCAGCCAGCGTCTGCTGCTTCGTCAGGCCAAACTCGTTGGCCTGCTTGACCGCGTTGATCAGGTCCGTTCCGGTGTCGGCCAGCGCGACGACCTTGGCGCCCGATGATTGCGCCTGCAACAGGTAGGAGGAGAAATCGGTCGCGCCCAGCGGGTGCTTCACCGAACCCAGCACCTTTCCCCCCAGGCTGGTCAGGGTCGCGGTGGCGTCGCGCTCCAGCGCCGCGCCGAGCGCGTAGTCGAAGGACAGGAAATACCAGGTGTCGCCGCCCTGCTCCATCATCGCCCGCGCGATGGTGTTGCCGAAGGCGTAGGTGTCCATTGTCCATTGCACGGTGGTTGGCTGGCAGAACTTGCCGGTCAGGTCTGAGGTGCCGACATTGGTGGCGATGAAGGTGCGGTGCTTGGCCGCCATGATGGTGTTCACCGCCAGCCCGACGCCGGAATTCACCGAGTCGGCGATGGCCGCGACGCCGTCCCGGTCCACCCATTCGCGGGCGATCTGCGCACCGAGGTCGGGCTTGTTCCGGTGATCGGCAGACAGGATCTCGACCTTGAAGCTGGGGCCCGCCGCGGCGAAGTCTTCCACCGCGAGTTGCGCCGCGACGACCGAGCCGGGGCCGGACTGGTCCGCGAACGGGCCGTTCATGTCGTTCAGGATGCCCACCTTCACCGTTTCAGGCAAGGCGGCGCGCGCGGCGACGGGAGCGATGGCCGCTGACAACAGCCATCCCGCGGCGAACGCCACACGCTTCATCCACATGTCATCGGCTCCTGGCGTTCGTGGCGGCATCATTTGAAGCAGGATGCCATCACTTGGGCGAACGCACGGGCGCGGTGGCTGACGGCATGCTTCTCGTCCGAGTCCATCTCGCCGAAGCTGCGCTGGGCGCCGGCGGGGACGAACATCGGATCGTAGCCGAATCCCTTGTCGCCTCGCGGTGGCCAGGCGACGGCGCCGTCGATGCGGCCAAGGAATGTCTCGGTGTGTCCATCGGGCCAGGCGAGGCACAGCGCGGCGACAAACCAGGCTCGGCGATCGGCGCTGTCGCCCATCCGTTCATGCACTGTCGCCATGGCCGCCGCGAAGTCTTTCGCGGGACCGGCCCACCGGGCGGAATGAACGCCGGGAGCGCCGGCCAGCGCCGCGACGCAGAAACCGGAATCATCCGACAAGGCCGGCAGTCCGCTCGCGGTGGCCGAGGCCAGGGCCTTGATGCGGGCGTTGCCGGCGAAATCGGGCGCATCCTCCGGCGGCTCCGGCAGGCCGAGGCTGCCCGCCGACATGACCCCGATCCCCAGCGGTTGCAGCAACGTCTCGATTTCCCGGAGCTTGCCGGGGTTGTGGCTGGCCAGCACCAATGTTTGCCCGTGCGCGAGCTTGCGTGGCATCGGTTGCCTCCGCTCAGCCGTCGAGCGCCTGGCGTTGCAGGGCGTGCAACGCCGTCGTGCCGGTCCGGGCAAGGCCGAGCAGGGCGTGGAAATGGGCTTCGTTGAAGGCAGTCTTCTCGGCGGTCGCCTGGATTTCGACGATGCCGCCGTCGGCGGTCAGGACGAAGTTGGAGTCGGCGTCTGCGCCAGAGTCCTCGGCATAGTCCAAGTCCAGGACGGGCGCGCCGCCGACAATGCCGCAGGACACCGCGGCGACCTGCCCGGTCAGCGGCACGGCCTTGATGACGTTCATCCTCACGAGGTGGCGGAAGGCGAGCGACAGGGCGACCCAGGCGCCGGTGATGGCGGCGCAGCGGGTGCCGCCGTCGGCGTTCAGCACGTCGCAGTCGAGCGTGACCGACATCTCGCCCATGGCGGCGCGGTCAACCACGGCGCGCAACGAACGGCCGATCAGGCGCTGGATTTCCTGGGTGCGGCCGGATTGCTTGCCGCGCGCGGCCTCGCGGTCGCCGCGGGTGTGGGTGGCGCGCGGCAGCATGCCGTACTCGGCGGTGACCCAGCCGAGGCCGGTGTTGCGGATGAAGGGGGGAACCTTGGGTTCGACGCTGGCAGCGCAAAGCACCTCGGTGTCGCCCATGCGGATCAGGCAGGACCCCTCGGCGTGACGGGAGAAGCCCGTGACCAGGGAGACTTCGCGAAGCGCATTGGGGGCGCGGCCGGAGGGGCGCATGGGTGACAATCCTTGGGAAGCTAGGGCGGACCATATAGAATCAGGCGGATGCCGCAACCATGAGAGTGTAAAGGCGATGCTACGGTTTGCCGGATGACGGTGAGACGCGCGTCATTATCCGGACCGTGCCACAGTGACGCCACTCGCCGGGAGCAGGGCGCGCGCCGCATCCCTGTAGCAGGCTATGGCAACCGCCAACCCTAACAATGACCATGCTAAAAGCTGCCAACAAACCAGCCCCCAGCCACCAAGTGACCAGGACAGAACGCCAGCATAGGTGCCAATTGCACCACCGATGAAGACCGACGTCATGTAAACCGTGTTGATGCGACTGAGCGCCGTGTCATCAAGGCGATAAATTTGCGCCAAATTGTTGAGCCGCGTTGCCTGCACGCCGACATCCAGCAAAAGCGTGGCCACAATGATCGCTGTAATGGAAGTAGGCATCCATTGAATGCACAAGATGCCGACGATAATAAGTCCAATTGTCAGGAATTGTGTGTGCACAGGGTTCCATTTGTCTGCCAAGCGACCGAACATCGGGGTAGCCATGGCCCCAACGATCGCCAGGAGACCAAATAAACCGATGATATCGCTCCGATAATAGAATGGGGGGCCGCTTAGATGAAAGGTCAGCGTTGTCCAGAAAGACAAGAACAATCCAAACACCAGCGCGCCTAGCAGCGCCACCCGCCGCAAGAGCGGGAAGCGCCTGACCTGGTGAAAGGTTGACCGTAACAGCGCGCCGTAGTTCCCCGTATGATGCGGGGGCACTTCCGGCAAGCTGAACGCCAAAACGGGCACCAGCACCAAAACCATGCCAGCGGAAATGCCATAGACCCAACGCCAGCCGAACCACTCGGCAACGTAGCCGCTCATGATCCGCGACGACAAAATGCCGGTAAGCGAGCCAGTGAAGATCACCCCCACCATCCTGCCCTTGGCTTCCTGAGTGGCCAGAGCGGCCGCGAGCGGCATGATGATCTGCACCGACACGGCAAGAATCCCGATAAGGAAGCTCGCGATATAGAGTCCAGTCAGGCTGCTAAGCGTAGTCATTACCATCAGGGCGAGGGAGAGCAGAACCTCCAGCACGACGATGAGTTTCTTCCGGTCGATCATGTCGCCGAGTGGCGTCAGGAACAAAAGGCCGAGCCCATAGCCGGCTTGCGTGAGCACAGGCAGGCTGCCAATCTGACTTGCCGAGGCGTGAAACGTTGCGGCAATGGCGGGAAGAATTGGCTGGTTGTAATAGATGTTGGCGACGGTCACGCCGGCCGCCACAGCCATGATGAAGACCCGTCTATCCATTGCAGGGTGCTGACCCAATTGAGGTTCCTTGGCTATTTAGTTTCCATTCTGACTATAGCGATGGAAATTAGGCTGGATGACGGGAACCTGCTCTGGCAGCTTGATCATCGCAAGTGGCCAGGAGCTAACAGTGCGCGTTGCAGGCATATCCTGGTCTTGGCTAATCCGCGCCAGAAAGCGTCCTTTATCGCGCACCGCCACAGTTAGTCCTGGTCAATGCGAGACGACCGTTTTGTGTCCCCCATGAAGGCATAGACCAGCGCCGACAGGAATATCAGCAGGGTCACGTACCAATAGAACCAGTTCTCATGGCCGCCGTCCTTGAACATCAGTGCGACGTACGGCGCGGTTCCGCCGAACACGGAGGCGGCCACGGCATAGGGCAAGCCGACGCCCAGCGCCCGGACACCCGCGGGGAACAGCTCCGCCTTCACCACCGCGTTGATCGACGTGTAGCCCGACACGATCACCAGGGCCGCCACGATCAGGCCAAGCGCCGTCATGAAGTCCCGCGTGGACTCCAGGGCGGTCATCAGCGGGATGGTGCACAGCGTTCCAAGCACGCCGAACCATAGCAGCACCGCCCGGCGGCCGATCCTGTCGGAGACGGCGCCGAAGACGGGTTGCAGCGCCGCGTACAGAATCAACGAAATGAAGGAGATCTGGGTGGCCTGGTCGCGGGTCAGCTTGACGGTGTTGACCAGGAAGGTCGGCATGTAGGTCGTGTAGGTGTAGA
>CAXTXZ010000323.1:0-5245 GCA_964248015.1 uncultured Rhodopila sp.
CCCTGACGGTCAACGGCCAGCAGCATACGGTCGAGGTGGAAGCCCGCACGCTTCTCGTTGAGCTGTTGCGTGAGAAACTCGGCCTGACCGGCACCCATGTTGGCTGCGACACCAGCCAATGCGGCGCCTGCGTGGTGCATGTTGACGGCCTGTCGGTCAAGGCGTGCACGCAGCTTGCCTTGCAGGCGGACGGCGCCAGCGTGACCACCATTGAAGGCTTGGCCGCGGCGGACGGCACCCTGCATCCGATGCAGGAGATGTTTCGCGAGCATCACGCCCTGCAATGCGGCTTCTGCACGCCCGGCATGGTCATGACCGCCGTCGATCTGGTGCAGACCAACCCAGGAGGCCTGACGGAGAAGGAAATCCGCGAAGGCCTGGAGGGCAACCTGTGCCGTTGCACCGGCTACCACAACATCGTCAAGGCGATCGCGGCGGCGCATCCGCTGATGCACGCCCAAGCGGCCGAATAAAGCGCCGCGGCGGACCTGGGGGGAAGCAGTCATGGGTTTTGAAGGCATCGGCGCATCCGTTCGCCGCAAGGAGGACGTGCGTTTCCTCAGCGGCAAGGGCAACTACACGGACGACATCAACCGGCCCGGCCAGCTTTACGCCTTCATCAAGCGGGCTGACCGGCCGCATGCCGCCATCAACGGCATCGACACGGAGGCGGCCAGCGCCGCGCCGGGCGTGGCGCGTGTCTTCACCGGCGCCGACATGGCGGCGGAGGCCATAGGCGGCGTCCCCTGTGGCTGGCAGATCCACAACAAGGACGGCTCGCCCATGGCCGAGCCGCCGCATCCGGTGATCGCGGTCGGCAAGGTGCGGCATGTCGGCGATCCGGTTGCCGTGGTGGTGGCAGCCAGCAGGCAGGAAGCAAAAAACGCGGCCGAATTGATCGAGATCGATTACACCGACCTTCCCGCCGTCGCCAACCTGACGGACGCCGTCGCGCCAGGAGCGCCCGAGGTGCATGACGGCGTCGCCGGCAACATCTGCTATGACTGGCAGATCGGCGACAAGGCCGTGGTCGATGGCGTGTTCGCCAACGCCGCCAAGGTCGTCAAGCTGGACCTGGTGAACAACCGGCTGATCCCGAACGCGCTGGAGCCGCGCGCCGCGATCGGCGAGTTCGACACGTCGTCGGGGGACTACACGCTCTACACCACGAGCCAGAACCCGCATGTCATACGGCTTCTGATGGGCGCCTTCGTGCTGCACATCCCGGAGAACAAGCTTCGGGTCGTGGCGCCGGATGTCGGCGGCGGGTTCGGCTCCAAGATCTACCATTACGCCGAGGAGGCCATTGTCACCTGGGCCGCCGGCAAGGTGCGGCGCCCGGTGAAGTGGACCTGCGAGCGCGGCGAAAGCTTCATGTCGGACGCGCATGGCCGCGACCATGTGAGCACGGCGGAGATGGCGCTGGACGAATCAGGCCAGTTCCTCGGGCTGCGCATCCGCACCCTGGCGAACATGGGCGCCTATCTTTCGACGTTCGCGCCGGCCGTGCCGACCTACCTTTACGCCACCTTGCTGGCAGGCGTTTACAAGACCCCGGTGATCCATTGCGAGGTCAAGGCGGTGTTCACCAACACCGTGCCGGTCGATGCCTACCGTGGCGCCGGCCGGCCCGAGGCGACCTTCCTGCTGGAACGCCTGGTTGATGTGATCGCGCACGACACCGGCCTCGATCGTGTCGAGTTGCGCCGGAAGAACTTCATTCCCGCCAACGCCTTCCCCTACCAGACGCCGGTTGCGTTGCAATATGACAGCGGCGACTACCAGGCGACGCTGCGGGTCGGGCTGGCGAACGCCGACTGGGACAACTTCGAGGCTCGGCGGGCGGCGGCGAAGGCGCGCGGCAAGCTGCGCGGGATCGGGATTTCGACCTATGTGGAAGCCTGCGGCATCGCACCCTCGGCGGTGGTGGGGTCGCTTGGCGCGCGGGCCGGCTTGTATGAGGTGGCGGAAATACGGGTCCACCCGACAGGCAGCGTGACGGTGTTCACCGGAACCCACAGCCACGGCCAGGGCCACGAAACGACCTTCGCCCAGCTTGTCGTCGATCAGCTCGGCGTGCCGCTCGACCAGGTCGAGGTCGTGCATGGCGACACGGCGAAGATACCGTTCGGCATGGGGACCTATGGCAGCCGCAGCCTGCCTGTCGGCGGGTCGGCCATGGTCAAGGCGATGGACAAGGTGATCGCCAAGGGCAAGAAGATCGCGGCGCACCTGATGGAGGCATCGGTTGGCGACATCGAGTTCGCCGACAACAAGTTCACCGTCGCGGGCACCGACAAGTCAAGGACGCTGACCGACATCTCGATGGCCGCCTATGTGCCGCACAACTACCCGATCGAGGAACTGGAACCGGGCCTGGACGAAACCGCGTTCTATGATCCGAAGAACTTCACCTTCCCCGGCGGCTGCCACATCGCCGAGGTCGAGGTCGATGCGGAAACCGGCATGGTGGAGATGGTCAACTTCACGGCGGTCGATGATGTCGGCCGGGTGATTAACCCGATGATCGTCGAGGGCCAGGTGCAGGGCGGCGTGGCGCAGGGCATTGGCCAGGCGCTGATGGAAGCCTGCAATTACGACGCCAGCGGGCAATTGTTGTCAGGCTCGTTCATGGACTACACCATGCCTCGGGCGGGCGACATGCCCGGCTCGCTGACCGTGGCGACCGAGAACACCCTGTGCACGCACAACCCGCTGGGGTCGAAGGGTTGTGGCGAGGTTGGGGCGATCGGGTCGCCTCCGGCCGTCATCAACGCCGTGGTCGACGCCTTGAAGGAGTATGGGGTGCGGCATCTGGACATGCCGGCGACCGGCCCCAAACTCTGGTCACTCATCCAGGCTGCGCAACCGCGTTTGGCAGCCGAATAAACCGCGGCAGAAGGGATATCACGATGTATGATTTCGCTTACGAGAAACCCGCCAGCCTGGCCGACGCCGTGAAGCTGCTGTCGGACGACATGGAAAGCAAGCCGCTGGCGGGCGGGCAGACGTTCATCCCGGTGCTGAAGCAGCGGCTCAACAAGCCGACGGTTGTCGTGGACCTGGCGAAGCTGGGGTTGGTCGGCATCACTGTTTCGGGCGACAAGATCACCATTGGCGCGATGACGACGCATGCGGCGATCGCCAGCCATCCGGACATCATGGCGAAGATCCCCGGCCTGGCGCATCAGGCGGCCTTGATCGGCGACATGGCGGTGCGCCATCGCGGCACCATGGGCGGGTCGCTGGCGAACAACGATCCGGCGGCATGCTACCCGTCCGCCTTGCTGGCGCTGGGCGGCACAATCAAGACGGACCGCCGCTCGATTGCCGCCGACGATTTCTTCCAGGGCATGTTCACCACGGCGCTGGAGCCGGGCGAAATCATCACGGCGGTCGAGATGCCGATCCCCGAGAAGTCCGCCTACGAGAAGTTCCGCAATCCCGCGTCCCGCTATGCGATCGTTGGCGTGTTCGTGGCGAAGTTCCCGAACGAGGCGCGGCTGGCGATCACGGGCGCCAGCCAGGGGGGCGTGTTCCGCCATGCCGAAATGGAGAAGGCCCTGACGGCCAACTTCTCGCCTGACGCGATCGCCGGGATCGTGACGCCGGCGGATGGGCTGAATGGCGATATCCATGCCAGCCCGGAATACCGGGCGCACCTGATCGGCGTGGTGGCTAAACGGGCGGTCGCGAAGGCCGCCTGAGACGCCGGTCGCGCGGGCAGCACGGGAGGCTTGCTGAATCCCGTCGCTTGCAATCAGAGGTTGTAGTAGGATTCCACGCAGTTGCCAGCGTGGAATGCCTTGGACCTGGAACCTGCCTCTGACCCGGCCGAGCTTTTCGGCTTGGCTAACGAACTTCCCGCACGCGGCGATGGCGATGCGGCGATTGGCCCGCTCTGGCGATGCCTCAAGGCCTCGCTGGAGCACGGCGCGACGTGGTATAACCTAGGGAATGCCTTGCTTGCCATGGGCCGGCCTGTTGAGGCGGTTGATGCCTTCGTCTCATGCCTGCAGGTTTCCCCCGACCTTGGTGCCGCTTACGTCAACCTTGCGACGACGCTGCGTGGCTTGGGCTTGATAGAGCAGGCGCGCGTGATGGCGGAACTCGCGGTGCAGCGCCTGCCTGATGAGCCGGAGGCGAAAATCTGCCTGGCCGCGGCGCTGCATGACCAGACGGACTATCCCGCAGCGGTGAAACTTTATCGGCAGGTGCTGGCGCGTGCTCCGCGTCATGCTGGCGCGTTGAGCAGCCTGGAGAACTCACCGCAGGCGCTGGGCCATGTGTCGGAGTCCTTGGCGGCGCATGATCGGGCGGTCGCCGCCGCTCCGGGGGAACCGGGATTTCTGTTCAACCAGGCCACGTCCCTGTTGATGGCTGGTGATTTCGAACGCGGCTGGGACGCGTATGAGTGGCGATGGCAAAACCCGCCGGGCCGCGCGCGCGACCTTGGCTCCCTCTGGCAAGGGGAGGATATCGCTGGCCGCACAATCTTGCTGCATGCCGAGCAAGGGCTGGGCGATACGCTGCAATTCGTTCGTTACGTCCCGTTGGTGGCGGCGCGCGGCGCCCGCGTGGTGTTGGAAGCGCAGCCGTCCCTTGTACGGCTTTTCTGGACTTTGCCTGGCGCCCGGCAAGTGATCGCGCGAGGCGACGCCCTGCCGGCCCATGATGTTCATTGCCCTCTGCTCAGTCTTCCGCGCGCGTTCGCCACACGAGTGGAGACAATTCCGGATCATGTCCCCTATTTGCATGCTGACGCTGACGCGATAGCAGCCGGGGGCAAAGCTTCCGGACGACCAGGGTCTCCGGGTTGGCATCGCGTGGGCTGGGTCCCCTCATTTGGACGATGCCGCCGCGCATGTCATCGATCTCTGCCGCTCCATCGGCTTGGCCGAGTTCGCGCCCTTGGGCGACATCGCCGGCGTTCATCTGGTCAGTCTCCAGAAGGATCGGCCCGATGGGCCAGGCTGGACGCCGCCGGGGCTGAGTCTTGTCGATCCCATGCCGGAGGTCGCCGATTTCGCCGACACGGCCGCCCTGGTGTCGAACCTCGATCTGGTCATATCGGTTGACACCTCGGTGGCCCATCTTGCAGCCGCGCTCGGGCGGCCGGTTTGGCTGCTGGCACGTTATAACGGATGCTGGCGCTGGATGCACGACCGTCCTGACAGTCCGTGGTATCCTGGCATGCGGATCTTCCGCCAGCAGCGTCCGATGGATTGGTCCGACGTTATCCGGC
>CAXTXZ010000324.1:0-5239 GCA_964248015.1 uncultured Rhodopila sp.
GGCGCACAAGGTCGCGCACTTCTGCTCCATGTGCGGGCCGAAGTTCTGCTCCATGAAGATCACGCAAGACCTGCGTGTCGAGGCGGAGCGGATGGCTGGGCTGGAAGCCAAGAGCGTCGAATTTGATGAATTGGGCAAGGAGATTTATTTGCCTCGGCAGGCTGCGGAGTAGCCACGGGCCATCAATCGGGTCGCACGGAAAGCCAGCCTTGCCAGGAGGCTGGCTGAAGCGATCCACCGTGCGTTGTTGCGAACGGTGGATGCAACTCGGGCATTCTTCCCTAGACTGTCTCCAGAACCTTGACGCGGGCACGGCGGTGGATTTCCGCCTGCGCAATGACCGGAATGTTCATCCGGACGCGGTCGGTAATCGAATGCACGTGCGAGCGTATTTGTGAGCTGGTGAGCAACACTGGCTTGTCCCCGCCTTGGGACGCGGCATCGATCTTTACCCGAAGCCGATCCAGGAATTCCAGAAGCTTTTCGTGCCGCAACGCAAGCTGGCGATCCTCCGGCGGACCCACCAGGGAGCCTGTGAGGGTTTCTTCCCATTCCGAAGACAGCACGATGACAGGCATGTAGCCGCCTGGCCCGACGTGGCTTTCGCTGATCTGCCGAGCGAGGCGGCCGCGGACATGGGACACAATGGCGACAATTGATTTTGAGGCCATGGCGCAAGCCTCTTGAACGGCCTCCAGAATGGTGGGCATGTCGCGGATGGAAATCCGCTCTGACAGAAGCGTTTGCAGTATCCTCTGCAATCCGCCAACTGTTATTGATGTCGGTATCAGGTCGGCAACCAGCTTTTGCTGTTCCGATGGAAGGCCGGCGAGAATCTTCTGGGTTTCGGAGTAAGACAGGAACTCCGTGACATTCTCCTTGACGACTTCCGCCAAGTGGGTGGTGAGAACGGTTGCCGGATCGACGACAGTCCAGTTGGACAGGCGTGCCTGCTCCACAAGGCTGGATGAAATCCAATACGCTGGAAGGCCGAACGTAGGCTCCACCGTCTTTTCGCCTGCCAGCGGCGGGGCGTGGTCGCCAGGACTGATCGCCAGCATCATCAAGGGACGAAGCTCTCCTCCGCCCGCGGGAATGTCCTTCAATGAGAACTGGTAGTTGTAAGGGCCAAGCTCGGCGTTATCTTGAATCCGGACCGACGGCAGGATGAAGCCAAGGTCGGACGCCAACGCCCTGCGGAGCCGTTTGATCTGCTCAGGCAATTGCTGGGAATCGCCACCGGCGAGTTCAAGCAAGCCATAGCCTAGCTCAACGCGGAGCAAATCGAGTGAGGTGACCAGAGCCGCCCCATTGTCCACCGGCGCGATTTCCGGAACGGGTATTTCTGTTTCAGCGTGGCGGGCTTTATAGCGATTCCAGCCAAACGTGCCGGTCAAGGCGGACACCGCCAGGAACGGTATGGTCGGCAGTCCAGGCATCAGCGCCAGGATGCCTGCCGCCGCGGCCGCTATCAGCAGAGGATTATAGCTTGCCGCAAGCTGCGTTGTTAAGGAGCCGTGCACCTTGCCCTCGGTGGCACCCTTGGATACGACGATGCCGGCGGCCGTGGACACCAGGATAGCCGGGATTTGCGACACCAGGCCATCGCCGATCGTCAGGGTCGTGAAGGTGGCGAGGGCATCCCCAAGGGACATCTGCGCCCGCAGGACGCCGATCGCCAAACCGCCGGCAATGTTGATGAAGGTTATGACAAGGGCACAGATGGCGTCGCCGCGGACGAACTTGCTGGCGCCGTCCATGGCGCCGTAGAACCCGCTTTCCTCCTCAAGCTCGGAGCGACGGACACGAGCCGTCGCCTCGTTGATCAGGCCGGCGCCCAGGTCCGCGTCGATCGCCATCTGCTTGCCGGGCATGGAATCGAGATAGAAACGAGCCGATACTTCAGCGATTCGACCAGCGCCCTTGGTGATGACGATGAAGTTCACCATCAAGAGCATGGCGAATATGATGCCGCCGACGACCACATCGCCACCCATCAGGAAGCTGCCGAAGGCGGCAACGACTTGGCCGGCCGCCGCCGGACCCTCGCTGCCATGCGAAAGGATAAGCCGAGCGGTGGCGACGTTGAGCGAAAGGCGGAGGATCGTCGTCAGCAGAAGCAGGGTTGGGAGGCTGGAAAAATCGAGCGGCCTGTCAAGCGACAGGGAAACCAGAAGTATAAGAATCGACGATATGAAGGACAGCGCCAGCGCCATGTCCAGAATGAACGTCGGGATAGGCACGATCAGGATCGAGAGCTGGAACAGCACGCAAAGGCCGAGGCCGACGTCGCCTCCGGGCGCTATCTGGCGAAATCTTGCTAACAGGTCGTGGCTCCCTGGCTATGACTCAGGCGCCGCGCGCGGCGGAATGACGAGGCAGTTGCGCGCCCTGAGCCGAGTACAGGTTCAGCTTGTTGCGAAGCGCCCGAATGGAAACGCCAAGTATTGCCGCCGCCTTGGTTCTGTTGCCGCCAGTAAGCCTCAGCGTGTTGATAATGATGTCGCGTTCGATCTGGACGAGCGAACGCCCGCTGAAGGCGATGCTGTTGGCGTTGCCGCCGGAAGTGTCTTCAGGCGGCATGACATTCGGCCGGGACGGCCTGATTTCCAGGGCAGTCTCGGTGATGACCATGCCGGTGGTCATGACCATGGCTCTATGGATGGCGTTCTCCAGTTCCCTGACGTTCCCCGGCCAGTCATGCGCCAGCAACGCTTCCCGCGCCAAATGATCCAGTCGCCGAGGCGGGCCTTCGTTGGAGGCCCTGTACGTCTCGATGAAATGCTCGGCCAACGTCATGATGTCGCCAGGGCGTTCGCGCAGGCTTGGAACACGCACGGCCACGACGTTCAGGCGGAAATACAGGTCCTCGCGGAAATTCTGTTTCGCGACCTCCAGGCCGAGATCCTTGTTCGTCGTCGCGATGATGCGGACGTTGACCGGGACAGGCGAACGTCCGCCTACCCTGTCAACTTCACGCTCTTGAATGGCGCGCAGAAGCTTGGCTTGCAGGCGCTTGTCCATCTCGCTGATTTCGTCAAGCAGGATGGTGCCATTATGGGCGGCTTCCAGCTTGCCGATACGCTGCCCCACGGCGCCTGAAAAGGCCCCGCGCTCATGGCCAAACAGTTCTGATTCCAGAAGGTGTTCCGGTATGGCGGCGCAATTGACCGCCACGAACGCCCCGTCGGCGCGGCGTGAGTTCTGGTGGATGTAACGCGCGATGACCTCCTTGCCGGTCCCGGTCTCCCCGAATATGAGAACCGAGGCGTCGGACACGGCCACGCGCTGGGCACGTTGGACAACTTCCAGCATAACCGGATCCTGGACAACCAGATCAACCGGCTTTTCGTGCCGAGAAGCCGCGCGTCCATTCGGATGATCAGCGGGAGATCCCCCTTGGACGACATCGCGTCCAACAGAAAGGCCCAGGGATTCGGGTCGTGCGTGAAAGGTGGACGTGCTCATCAACGATCCGATTTCACGATCTCGGTCATGGTGACACCCAGTCGTGTGTCATCAACCATCACGACCTCGCCACGGGCTATCAGCCGGTTGTTGACATAGATGTCGATGGCTTCCCCCAGCCGCCGGTCCAGCTCGACAACAGCCCCGCGGCCCAGTTTAAGGAGCTGCGACACTTGCATCGTCGCGTTGCCGAGGACAGCGCTGACTGTCACGGATATGTTGTAGACAGCCTCAAGTTCCTTGGCGGAAGGCGTATCGGTTGGTTCCCGTGCGTCGGAACCGGGGGTCGTATCAGAAGTGCTCATGTCGGCTGCCTCAAAAGGTCGCGGCGTCGCTTGGTCGGGGAACCACAGGCCGTTGGCCTGTCCTTATTCTATGACACGGTCGTCGCTTGTGGTGCTGATGTCGATTTCTCCTCGTCCCGCCAGTTCTTTCGCGACAAGGGTGATAGCGACTTGCGCGTCCTCGACATCCTTCATCTTCACCGGCCCAAGCGCCGCGATGTCGTCACGCAGCATCTTGGAGGCACGTTCCGACAGCTGCGACAGGAAGAGATTCCGGATCGTCTCGGTGGTTCCTTTCAGGGCAATGGGCAGCTTGTCCTTTTCAATGGCGCGTAGCAGGACTTGCAGGCCGGCGGGCGACAGGCGCTGCAGGTCGGTGAAGGTGAACATCTGCGACTTGACCTTCTCGGCGGATTCGCGATTTCGCTCTTCCAGGCCGGTGAGGAACCTTGTTTCGGCCTTTCGGTCGAAGTTGTTGAAGATCTCGGCAATCAGTTGATGCGAGTCATGCCGCGACGCGCGCGCCAGGTTGGACATGAACTCGGCGCGGAGGATGCGCTCGACCCGCTCCAGCACGTCCTTCTGGATGGCCTCCATGCGGAGCATCCGCATCACCACTTCCATGGCGAACGAATCCGGCAGAAGCGTCAGAACCTTGGCGGAGTGGCTGGGCTTGATCATTGAAAGAACGACCGCCACGGTCTGCGGATATTCATTCTTCAGGTAGTTCGCGAGGATTTCCTCGCTGACGTTGCCAAGCTTGTCCCACATGGTTCGGCCGGCTGGCCCGCGGATTTCCTCCATGATCTGGAGCACGCGGTCTTTGGGCAGCGCCTTGAGCAACAGGCCTTCGGTGCTTTCAAAGCTGCCCATGAGGCCGCCGGTGGCGCCGAAGTTGTCGATGAAGTCGCCGCACAGGCCTTCCACGGCTTCGGCGGTCACCACGCCGAGTTGCGCCATGCTTGAGGAGATGGCTTTGATTTCATCTTCGTGCATGGCGGCAAAAAGCCTGCCAGCCTGATCTTCGCCCAGTGCAAGCATCAGTATCGAGGCCTTTTGCAAGCCAGTCATCTCTCCTTTTGATAGGGTTAACTGCTTACCCGGCATTACTTATTGACCTAGCTGGCAAAAAACTTAAGTTCGTCAAAGATTATGATCAGGCCAATATATAATAGATATTGCAGAAAGCAGCCCTGGTTAGACTTGAGCAACGCTTATGCTGGCTCTGTGACTTGACAGTTAACAATCATCTGCTGGATTCAAGCGGATAAATAGCTGAATTTATTCTTTTCATGCCCTCCATGAAGAATAACGGCTTGAGTAATCTTTATTTCGAATCACTATGGATTTGCTTGCAATCAGCCAAGCCGTTTTGCGCCGAACCGTGCATACTCCTGCATCTGCCATGAGTTTAATGCCTTTTGATCGGTATCGACCTACTTGGAAATGGTTACCATCCGGTTAATGACATACAGGCCTGATGCCGC
>CAXTXZ010000325.1:0-5237 GCA_964248015.1 uncultured Rhodopila sp.
GCCAAGCGGATTCACGCCTATGGACCTTTCGGCCCTCCGGCGATCCGCTATAGCTCGTCCGGCCTTGCCAGATCGCAGCCCCAACGGACAGGTAGTTCTGTCCATGTCCGCCATCGGCGTCCCCGCCCAAGCAAGAATGCCTCACCGTATCGCATTGCTTTTCGGCAGCCTCACGCCCCTGGCTTATTGGATCTCCAGCGATCTGCCGTGGCTTCGGTCCACTACGCCCACGGCGCCGCGTGCCTCATTCCGCCGAGGCCACGCCCAATTCAGCCGGCAGGTCGGACGGGTCGGATAGCTGCCCGTTCAAAGCCAGCCGCAGCCTGTCCCGGTCCAGCTCGCCTTCCAGCCGCGCCATGACGATGGTGGCGACGGCGTTGCCGATCATGTTCACCAGCGCCCGCGCCTCGCTCATGAAGCGGTCGATGCCGAGGATGAGCGCCATGCCGGCCAGCGGGATGGTCGGCACCACGCCCAGCGTCGCCACCAGCGCGATGAAGCCCGCGCCTGTCACGCCGCTCGCGCCCTTCGAAGTCAGGATCGCGACCGAGAACAGCGCCGCCTGATCCGTCAGCGTCAACGGCGTGTTGGTGGCCTGCGCGACGAACAGGGCGGCCAGCGTCATGTAGATGCTGGTGCCGTCCGTGTTGAACACATAGCCAGTCGGCACCACCAACCCGACCACGGGGCGGGAGCAGCCCGCGCGCTCCAGCTTCTCCATCAGCGTCGGCAGCGCCGGGTCGGACGAGCTGGTGCCAAGCGTGAGCAGGATCTCCGCCTTGATGTAGTTCAGCAGCTTGAACACGTTGAATCCGGCCACGGCGCCGATCAACCCGAGCACGCCGCCAACGAAGATCGCCGCCGTCAGGTAGAACACCGCGACCAGCTTCAGCAGCGGGCCAAGGGAGCCGATCCCGTAGCGGCCGACGGTGAACGCCATCGCGCCGAACGCGCCAAGGGGCGCCAGGCGCATCAGCACGTTCACGACCGCGAACACGACCGAGGTGGCTGACTCGATGAAGGCCCGCACCGGCTCCGCCCGCTCCTTCAGCACCGTGAGCGCGTAGCCGACCAGCAGGGACAGCAGCACCACCGGCAGGATGTCGCCCTTGGCGAAAGCGTCCGTGAACGTGTTCGGGATGATGTTGAGCAGGAAGTCGGTGACGGTCTGCTGCTGCGCCTGCCCGGCATAGCCGGCGATGGCCTTGGCGTCGAGCTTGGCCGGGTCGGCGTTGAACCCGGCGCCCGGACGCAGCACGTTGCCCACCGCGACGCCGATCAGCAGCGCCAAGGTGGACACGACCTCGAAATACAGCAGCGCCCTGCCGCCCACCCGGCCGACCTTGCGCATGTCGCCCATGTGGGAGATGCCGGAGACGACGGTGCAGAACACCACAAGCGCGATCACCATCCGGATCAGCTTGATGAACCCGTCGCCTAGCGGCTTCATCGCAACTGCGGTGACGGGGAAAAAATTGCCGAGGACGACCGCCAGGGCGATGCCGAGCAGCACCTGGGCGTACAGCGAACGGTAGAGCGGCTTGCGCGCCGTCGATGGGGTCATGCGTCCTCCAAGCAGTTCACTGGTTCGGGATCAGGATGACCCGGTCTCGGGTGGACCCCAGGACACTTTCGTAAGCGGCCCGCGCGTCCCCCAGCGCATGGCAGGACGCGGCGGCGACCGGATAGGGCCGCAGCGACCCGTCGGCGAAGCCGGGCACGAGCGCCCGCAGCATCTCGCCCGAGGCGACCGACGACAGCGACAGCGTGTCGATGCCGACATAGGTGTGCCGTCCACGGTAGAACTCGAAAATGTTGAACTCCACGACCCTGTTGATGGCCGCGATCAGGATCTGCCGCCCCTCGATGGCAAGCGACTTGTGCGCCGCCTCGAAATACGGGTCGCCCACGGTGTTGAACACGATGTCCGCGCCGTGCCCGTCCGTCAGCGCCCGAACCTGGGCGGCGATGTCGGTGGTGGACGCGTCCAGCATTTCGACTGGCACGCTCGCATGCCCGGCATAGGCTTCGGGCCGGCGCGCGGCGCCGATCACCCGCGCGCCGGCGCTGCTTGCTATCTGCGCCGCCGCCTGGCCGACCTTGCCGTTCACGCCCATGACCAGCACCACATCCCCCGGCTTCGGCAACCCCGCTCGGCGCAGGCCCGTCATCGCGGTCACGAACGGCACGCCGATGCCGGCCGCCTCGGGGAACGTCATGCCGGGCGGCATCGGCGTCGCCGCCTCCCGCTCCACCACCAGATAGGTCGCATGCGTGCCGTCGCGCCGGATGCCGAGGTCGCCGGAGGAGCCGAACACGCGCTGCCCGACCGCCTCGGCCGGGCCGTCCACGACAATGCCGGCAAAGTCGCGTCCGGGCGTGCGGGGGAACACGGCATAGGGCATCATGCCCAGCGCCGCCTTCACGTCGGACGGGTTCACCCCAGCCGCGCGCACCTCAACCAGCACCTCGCCCGGCCGCAACGGCGGCAACGCCACCGGCGCGAGGTCAAGCGGCAGGCTGGCAAGGTCGGCGGCCTTGGCTGCCAGGCGCAATGCGGTCGCGTTCATGCCGCGTGGTCCTGGCCCCGCGCCGCAACGCCAAGCGTCATTCGCGCTCCGGCCCGACTGGTGGCCTGCAAGCCCCGCGTCCCGACGATCAGTGCCCTCTCGCTTTCGAACTGCATGGCCATGCTCACTTGATCGGAGGCTTGGGCAGTTCGGAAAGGCCCGGCTCCATCGTGAACGTGTAGTCAAAGGCGTACCAAGGCGCGGCGACGTCCGGCATGGGCGCTTTGCCTTCCTCGTCGTGGCGGACATAGTTGCCGATCAGCGGGGGCGTGACGCCGAAAACCACGTCGCTGTCGATGTTCGGGTCGTCATCGACGAACACCTGGGTGATCAGCGTCTTGTAGCCCGGCATGAAGGCAAGGACGTGCAGGTGCGCGGGACGGTAAGGGTGACGGTTCTGCGCGCGCAGCATGTCGCCCACCGGGCCGTCGGTGGGCACGGGATAGCCAGCCGGCTTGGTCGAGCGAAAACTGAATCGCCCGTCCGCGTCGGTGTGGAACACGCCACGCAGGTTCATCGGCGCCTGCTCGGGGTCCTGGTTCTCGTAGAACCCAGTGGGCGAGGAGTGCCAGATATGCACCGTGACGCCTTCAAGCGGCTCGCCCCGCGGGTTGACGATGCGGCAGCGCGCGAACAGCGCCGGCCCTGGCGTCGGCGAGCGCACGATGGAGTGGCCGTTTTCCGTCTCGGGCGCGCCCATGCGCCAGAACGGGCCGAGCAGGGCCGAGGCGCTTTCGGTCCCCCCGTTGTTCCCGTTGTTCAGCAGGCACACCAAGGTGGAGACGCCGATCGCGTCGGAGAACAGAATGCCCTCGTTGTGCAGGTCGTGGGTCGCCTTGCCGATGCGGTTGAGGAAATCAACGCCGACATCCCATTCCTTCTCGGTCAGCCGGACCTCACGGACAAAAGCGTGCATGTGTCGCACGAAAGAGGCGGTGATCTCGCGCAAGCGCGGGTTCTCGCCTTGCGCCATCGCCTCAAGCACGGCGGTCGTGACCGCGTCTGGGCCGTCGATGATCATCGGCTCGCTTTCCTGCCAAGATATTGCGCCGCGCCCTGCCCAGCCGATAGCCCGGAGGCAAGCGCCTGATGAACTGTGCAATGGGTGGCATGACGATGCAATCGCCTCATTGGCATGCTCGTGCCGGACCTGGCGAACCCGGTGTTCGCCGCCATCCTCGCCGATGCCGAGGCAGCGTTGGTCAAGCGCGGGCATGCAAGCCCTGGTCGCCCAGGCGTCACGGGACAACGGTCGCCAATGGGGACTGGCAGGCATTTTGGCGGCTCGCCGTGTCACGGCCTTTTGCCGGCCATGCCATCGCTGTCGAAGTCGTGGAACGCCTCGCTAGCCTGAACACCATGCTTTGGGAGCGTATCCAAAGGGAAACACCAATGAAAACACTGAAATGGGCCATGGCCGCGCTGACAGGATTGCTGGCCGTATCGCAAGCGCGGGCGCAGGCACCGGAACGCACGATCGACGAGATACGGGTCGAGGCGCAAAACCGGGCGGAGCGAGGCTTCTACCCGCTGATCGGCCTGGACCCGGTGATCTTCCGCCAAGTCATCCTTCCCTGGGAACTCCGTTTGCTGGCCGGGGCGGGCGCCGGGCCACGTTGACGGGAAATGGCTGGTCATGGCTTGCCCTGACATGAAGCGCCTGCCCTGCGACAGGCGCCACGTCACAGTCCGGGCTAAGGCGTTTTGGCCTGAAGCGCCTTAAGCCCGGCCGGCAGCGAGGCGGCAAGGTTGACCTCTTGCTTCGAGCGCTGGATATCCTGCGAGGTCCGGATCGGTTCGGCTGTCAGAAGCCGGAACATGTCGCCAAGCGATCCGGCGGGAATCCGGCCATCGTACGTCTTGCGCAGCGCGCTCAGGCCCGCATCGTCGCCAGCGCGCGCGGTCGCCGTCGCCAGGCGCAGCAGCGTGCGCGTTTGCCCATCGTCCAGCGGGCCGCTGGCCGGAAAGGACTTGGCGACGCTGTCCATCCACGCTTGCTCCGCCCCACCCCAATCCTTCGCATCCTCGAACACCTGCGCCCGCGCCGCCGCCGCGTCCGGCGTGCCGAGCTTCAGCAAAAGGCCGGTGGCCGCCGCGAAGTCGCCGTTCCGGGCCAACGCGCCAGCCCGAATCAGCGTGCGTTGCTCCACAAGGTCGGCGGGCAGGTCGCGTCCTTCCGAGGCATCCAGTGCCGCCAGCGCGTCGGCGTCATGCTTCTCGCGCGCCTCCATCGTGGCGAGCGTGGCGCCAAAGCGCGCCTTCGCGACATCCGTCGCCGCCGAGGCCATCAGCTTGCGCAACACCGGTTTCGCCCGTTCCGGCAGGTCCAGCGCCAGCAGGCGGTCGGCCAGCGGCTGATCGACACCCAACTCATCGCCCGAAACGGCTGCAAGGTCGGCATTCTCATCGATCATGGTGACGAAATCGATCGGCGGAATCTTCTGCAGGTCGGGATTATGCACCATGCCGCTGAACATGTCCTTCATCCGGGCATGGACCGCGCTCGCCTGCTCCGGAAAATCGGCTTCCGCCTGGCGCAGCGTCGACAGCGCCACACGCCATGACCCCGTCTGCGCGCGCAGGTCCGCGACACGCTCCCGCAGCGCCAGCTCCCGTTCGTCGCCGCGCCACGCATAGATCAGCTTGTCCAGCGCATCCGCCGCCTGG
>CAXTXZ010000326.1:0-5231 GCA_964248015.1 uncultured Rhodopila sp.
GACGCCCCGCCCACCGAGCGACAGCTCGAAAAATTCCTGGAACAGCTCGGCTCCGATCGCATGCTGCTGTTCTCATCAGACTATCCGCACTGGCACTACGATGGCGATGATGTGTTGCCGCCCGGCCTGCCAGACGACCTGATCCGCAAGATCTGTGTCGACAACCCGCTGGAAACCTATTCGCGACTGAAGGAGACGACGCCATGAACATGACCGTCCTGGATCGCGCGCCCGATCGCGGCGCCGCCAGCCACATGGGTTTCATCGACTGCGACGTGCATCCTTACGTCAAAAGCCCCAAGGATTTCGATCCGTTCCTGTCCAAGCGCTGGCTCGAACACAAGCAGACCATCGGCAACCGCACCCGCCAGGGGCTGGCTAAGACGTCGATGTATCCCCGCATGTCCCCTGGCGCGGGCATGCGAATGGACTCCTGGCCGAAAAATGGCGCTCATCCGGGCTCTGACCTGCCGATGCTGCAGGAACAGCTTCTTGACCTGTTCGACGTCGCCTACGGCTTGCTCGCCCCTTTGGTCGGCGGCGCCGGCGGCGAGCGCAACGTTGAGTTCGGGGCGGCCATGGCCACCGCCGTCAACGAATGGCAGCTCGCGCACTGGTGCGATCCCGATCCCCGCCTTCTCGGCGCCATCCAGGTCAACATCGAGCACACTGAAGCCGCCATTGCCGAGATCGAGAGACGCGCTGGAGACCGCCGCTTCGCCCAAGTCAACATCCCGCCTCGCGGCCTGGAACCTCTCGGCCGCCGCCGCTACTGGCCGATCCTGCAAGCCTGCGCGGCCAATGGCTTTCCGGTGTCGCTGCACCTGGGCGGCACCAGCGGCCACGCCTCGACCGGCGGCGGCTGGCCGTCCTTCTACCACGAGGAACACCCGTCCTACGTCCAGACCATGCAGACCCTTGTCACCAGCCTGGTCTGCGAGGGCGTCTTCGAGCACATCCCCAACCTGAAGATCGTCCTGGTCGAGGGCGGCTTCGGCTGGCTGCCGTCGCTGTGCTGGCGCCTGGACAAGCACTGGAAGCGCCTGAAGAATGAGGTTCCCGACCTCAAGCGCTCGCCGTCGGAATACGTCCACGAGAGCGTCTGGGTCACCACCCAGCCGATCGAGGAGCCGGAGCGCCCCGCCGACATGCTGTCGATCCTGGAATGGATCGGCCCGGATCGGGTGATGTTCTCCACCGATTATCCGCACTGGGACCAGGACGACCCGCGTTACGCGTTCAAGATCCCGCTGCCGGACGACTGGAAGCGAAAGATCTACCGCGACAACGCGAAGGCGCTCTACAACCTGGATTAACCCATGAGCCGATACGTCGTCGCCCGGGCCGACGAGATCCAGCCCGGCGGCCGAAAGATCGTCACGGTGCGCGGGCGGGAGATCGGCATCTTCAACGTGGATGGCGACTTCCACGGCCTGATTAACCGTTGCCCGCACCAGGGCGCGCCGCTCTGCCGCGGCGAGATCGTCAGCCGCCTGGTGGCTCCCGCCCCTGGCGATTACCGCCTGACCCGCCCCGGCGAGATGCTGCGCTGCCCCTGGCACTGCTGGGAGTTCGACATCCGCACCGGCCAGTCCCTGTGCGATCCCAGCAGCGTCCAGGCGCGCGCCTTCGATGTGGCGGTGGAGCCAGGGAAGGCACTCATCGAAGGACCATTCGTCGCGGAGTCAGTTGACGTGACGGTGGATGGAGATTTTGTCGTGGTCACTGTTTAAGACCATGACACCAGGCTTCCAGTTTTGTCATGTCGCGGCCAGTGTGAAACACTTCTCGCGACACGCTGCTGTTCCATGTTCCTTTGTCGGTCAGGTTGCAACGGGATGCATTTTCTAGCAGCCTGTTAAATTGGGAACATTGATAACCAATTGAGGCGTGATTTGCCTCGGGGCCAAGCAAGCCGCAGGCTGATGATTCGCCTGCGGCTGTATGCCAACAGGCTTGAAGGGCACGGGCATTTTAAACAGGCTGAATTGCCAAGACAATCCGTTCGTGGCGACGCAGCGTCAGCACGAACAGATCCAGGATCTGCTTCCATGGCCGATACTTGCGGTTGAGCAGACGCATGCCCATGACAAATTCCTCACGCCCGACAATCGTCGCTTTGGCGTTGTGCCAGTCGCCGGTCACCCTGCCTCGGGCGTCGCATGGCGCGATCCTGACGCGGCCGTCGCGGCGGATGCGTTTGGCCTTGCCAGATGTCGCGGTTGTGTAAACATACAGCGCATCCGGCCCGGCAGCGAACCAGACTGGGGTGCGAACACCCTGACCGGTTTTACGGAACGTCTCGAGGCTCAGGTATTTCGCATCGTCAGGCATACTGCTGTTCATCACGCCCTTCCGCTGCGCCAGCCGACTGCCTTTGGCCGCTCAGGGCCGCGTGGAGTTGGGCTGCCAATTCCACTCGGCGAAACGGCTTTGTCACCACTTTGACCCTGAACCCATCCTGTGGCTCAACGACCCAAGTGGGGTCAACAAAGCCGGAGACAAACAAGACACCGATATCTGGCTTCCGCCGGCATGCTTCGCGCGCCAGATCAAAGCCGTTCATGCCGCCGGGCAGGACAACGTCGGAAAGCACCAGCCTGATCTTTGGATAAAGGTCCAGCAACACGAGGGCCTCCTCTCCGTTCGCGGCGGCCAACACCGTATAGCCTAAGCCTTGCAACGTGCGAACCGATACTCTGTGCAGTTGCGGGTCATCCTCGACCAGCAAGATTGTCTCACCGTCACCCTGGACCATTACATGGTCCGCCACATCCTCCTCCACCGCGTCGGCGACACGCGGCAGATACAGGGAAATGCGCGTTCCGTGCCCTACTTCGCTGCTGACGTGAACATGGCCACCGGACTGTTTGACAAAGCCATAGACAATGCTCAATCCCAGGCCGGTGCCCTTGCCAGCGCTTTTGGTGGTAAAGAATGGCTCGAACACGTGCCCGAGGATCTCTGGCGCGATCCCCATCCCGGTGTCCGACACGCTGACACAGACGTAATCCATCGCATCCGCGTCCCCCTGCAGCACGGCACGAACCTCATTGGACGTGGCGTTGTGCACAGCGATGGTCAGCACGCCGCCTGTGGGCATTGCATCGCGCGCGTTGACTGACAGATTAAGGAGGGCACTTTCAAGCTGACTTGGGTCCACCCTGGTTGGCCATGGATCGGAGCCGCCGACATAGTGGATGGAGATGGTCTCACCCACGGCCCGTCGCAGCAGGGGCCGCAAGCCGTCAATCAGGCTCGCCAGGTTAATGGTGACGGGCCGTAACGTCTGCTGCCGCGTGAAAGCCAGCAACTGCCCGGTCAGCGATGCCCCTCGCTCCGCCGCGCCGATTGCGTCATTGACCAGTTCGCGCTCCGACGCTTCCGCCGGTAAGGCGTCCAGCAGCAGATCAAGGTTGCCGATCACCACTGCCAGAAGATTGTTGAAATCATGCGCCACGTTGCCGGTCAGTTGACCGATTGCCTCCATCTTCTGTGCTTGGCGTAGCTGACGCTCCGCGGCGCGCTGTTCGGTGACGTCCAGCCAGATCGTGATGGCGCCGTCAACCGTGCCATCATCCTGCGTCATGGGTGCGCTTGAAACCAGGAACTCGCTCGTCACGCCGTCACGCCGCTTGTGCCGGGTTTCAACATTGGAGGCGAAAACTCCCTGACGCATGAACTGTAGCCGTTCGGCTATTTGCGCCTGATCATCAGGAAACAACGCCAAGGCTGATTTATTCAGGGCTTCCGCTTCAGAATATCCCGTTGCCCGCGCAGCCGCCGGGTTCCAGCTTTGGATGCGGCCATCAAGGTCAACGGCTATGATGGGAACCGGTGCGCGGTCGATCATCGTGGCGACAAACGCATTGACCTTGGCCAGTTCACCGGCACGTTCGGCAACGCGCTGCTCAAGCTCCTCGTTGATGCGCTGCAGTTCCACCGTGGTCCGCAACAGCTCGGTTACCTCTGTCCCCACGACCAGCATCCCGTCGATATTGCCATCCGCGTCACGCACGACATGCCGACTTATGCTGAGGTCGATGACCCGGCCATCAGGCGACAGATGACGCTGTGTCATCGGGTGGGCTTCCAGTTCACCCGCAAGCACCGCGTCGTCAGCTTTCGCCACAGCCGCCATCAAACCTTTGTCCGCAATGAACTCCTCCGCCCGATGGCCAATCACGCTATCCGCGGAATGGCCAAAAGCCTGTTCAAAGGCACGGTTCACCCACAAGTAACGTCGTTCCGTATCCTTTAAGCAAAGGGTCAGGGGCGCGGCGTCGAGTACCGCCTGAAGCTGACGGCGTGATTCATCCACCTCGGCCCGCAGACAGTGCAACTCGGTAGTGTCGGCGCCAATCGTGATCACGTGCGTTGCGCGGCCGGTGACGTCCAGCAGTGGCGTCTTGATCACCATTATCTGGCGCACCGTGCCATTGGTGATCCACTGCTCATCGAACTGAATGGTTTCGCCGGTCCGCAATACCTTGCGGTCCGTGTCATTGGTCAGCGCCTTGACGTCGGCCGGAACCGCGAGGTCATCCACCGTCTTGCCAAGAATAGCAGCGGCATCCTGGCCAGCCCGCTCGGCAAAAGTTTTGTTGACCCAGCGATAGCGCAAGTTGGCATCCTTTACCTTGATACTAAGCGGGACGTGCCGCAGGAGCCCCTCGACCAGCCGGTTGGCGGTCTCGGCCGCGGCTTCCGCGTGAATCAGCGCTGTTACGTCCGTACCCATCGTGAGAACCTGGACAACCGATCCAGTGGCATCGTGAATCGCTACCTTGGTGACCAGAAGGTGACGTTCGGGTTGATGATCCGTTGCGGGATAATGCTTATTGAGATGTGCCACCGTCTGCCGACCCTCCAGCACGGCGCTATGGGCCTCCAGTGTCTCAAGCCAAAGACCACGATCTTGCGCTACCTCGGTTAAAGTTCTCCCCACGGGCGACCCTGTCTTCCAGCCGACATGCTCACAGAAGGCGCGGTTGACCCAACGCAGGCGGAAGTCACGATCCGTAACCTGAACGGTGATCGGTGTTGCATCCAAAACAGTTTCCAATAACCGCCTGACTTCCTCGGCACGCATCTGCGCCTCTTCTCGCCCGTCAGGCGGGTCGGTTCCGAAGGTGACGATGTGGCTCACCGCGCCGTCCTGCAGCAGCGGCACCTTGGTGACCAGCGAGATATGCCGCAGCCCGCCATCGCGTCCTTGAATAGTTTGTTTC
>CAXTXZ010000327.1:0-5222 GCA_964248015.1 uncultured Rhodopila sp.
CGGCCATGGGCACGATCCTGGTCGGCATGGCGACGGTGGCCGAATTTGAGGGCAGCCTGGCCGCGGTGCAAAAAGGCCCTTTGCCACAAGCCGCGCTCGATCGGCTGCACGCGCTGACCGCGCGTTTCACAGGGGAACAGCGATGAACGATGGCTCCCGCCGCTAATCCCCCTTGAACTCCGGTCGGCGTTTTTCCAGGAACGCGTTCACCGCCTCCCGGTGGTCCGCCGTCGCGTGCGTCAGCGCTTGCAGGCTGGCGGACAGTTCCAGCAGCGTGTCCAGGCGCGAGTGCCGGCCCTCGATCAGCAGGCGCTTCGCCATCCGCACGGCATACGGGGGGTTGACCACGATCCGAGCCGCCAACGCCTTCGCCGCGTCCAGCAACTCGGCATCCGGCACGACGCGCGACACCAGCCCGCAGGCCAAGGCCTCCGCCGCGTTCAGCATGTCGCCGGTGAACGCCATCTCGCACGCCTTCGAGTAGCCCACCACCCGAGGCAGCAGCCAAGCCCCGCCATCGCCCGGAACGATGCCGACCTTGACGAAGCTTTCAGCGAACCGGGCACTCTCGGCGGCGATCCGCATGTCGCACATGCAGGCCAGGTCCAGGCCCGCGCCAATCGCCGGGCCGTTCACGGCGGCGATGATTGGCACGTCCAGCTTCTCGAACGCCAGCGGGATGCGCTGGATGCCAAATTTGTAGTAACGAGGCGTCAGCGCTGGCTTCTCGGCGCGTTCCTCGGCCGCCTGTTGCATCTTGCGCAGGTCGCCGCCGGAACTGAACGCGCTGCCCGCTCCGGTCAGGATGGCGACGCGCGCCGATCCGTCCTGGTTCAGCCGCTCGATCGCGTCAACGATGCCGTCAACGGTCTCGCGCTCGCTGATGGGGTTGCGCATCGCCGGATCGTTCAGCGTGATGGTGACGATCGCGCCGTCCTGTTCGTACAGAACCTTCTCGGTCATGGTCCGTTTCCTTGTTGTGTCAGCGAAGCCCCAGGCCGCGCGCGATGATGCCGCGCAGGATCTCTCGCGTGCCGCCGCGCAACGAAAATGACGGCGCGTGCATCATGGTGTGCGCCAGCACGGCGGAGAACGCCTGCGTGGACGAGGCATCCGGTTCCTGGTCCACCAGCGTCCGGGCGATCTCCGGGATTTCCTGTTCCACCAGCGCGCCCAGGTCCTTCACCAACGCCGCCTGCAACGCCGGGTTCTCGCCGTTCTGCAACATCCCAGCCACGGAGCGGGACAGCCGCCGCAGCGTCATCATGTGCGCGGTCAGGCGGCCAATGGCGATCGCGCCCGCGTCGGAGGGTTCCGGCCCCAGCGCGCGGACAAGCTCCACGAACAGCCAGAACGAGGACAGGAACCGTTCGGGACCGCTGCGCTCGAACGCCAGTTCGCTGGTGACCTGGTTCCAGCCGTCGCCCTCCCGCCCAAGCAGGGCCGTTTCCGGCAGGAACGCGTCGGTGAAAACCACTTCGTTGAAGTGATGCTCGCCGGTCAGGGCGATGATCGGCCGGATGGCTAGGCCGGGCGTGTTGCGCAGGTCAACCAGGAACTGGCTGACGCCGCCGTGGCGGTCCTCTGCGGGGCCAGTGCGGCAGAACAGGATCATGTAGTGCGACTTGTGCGCGAAACTGGTCCAGACCTTGGCGCCATTGACCAGATAGCCGCCCTGGACTTTCGCCGCCCGCGTGCGGACGGACGCTAGGTCCGACCCGACATCAGGCTCGCTCATGCCGATGCAAAAGAAGGTCTCACCGGCGGCGATGCCGGGCAGCAGCCTTTTCTGCTCCTCGGTGCCGGCACGCAGGATCAGCGGGCCGGACTGCCGGTCGGCGATCCAATGCAGGGCAACCGGCGCGCCGGCGGCAAGCATTTCCTCCAGCACCACGTAGCGTTCCAGGAAGGAGCGTTCCTGGCCGCCGTATTGCCTCGGCCACGTCATGCCGATCCAGCCGCGTTGCCCCATCGCTCGGCTGAAGTCCGCGTCCATGCCGGTCCAGGACTCAGCGCGTTCCACGGGTTTGCGGGTAGCGAGCTGCTCCGCCAGGAAATCGCGGACCTCGGCCCGCAGGGCTTCGGCTTCAGTCGAGGGCGGAGGCGGCGGAAAGGTGAAAGCGTTCACCGGCTAAGTCCTTGCTTGGGACACCAGCCGGTAGCCCGATGGCCCAGGAGGGTCAAGGGAGCGACGGAAAGACGCAGGCCTGAGCCATCTTGGGCAACCAGACCCGGCTGGACATGATCAAGAATGGGCAGTCAAGCGTGCCTCAACCAACCGGCGCCCGCCGCAACGGTCCGCTTGCCCACATGGCTCGGCGTGCGACAAACAGCACAGCCAGCCCCATTGCAACCACCAGCACCCAGTGCGCCGGCCTCAGCCCGCGCGCAATCGACTCATTCGCCGCCAGCACACGCCATGGATTAACTTTCGTCGTAAGCCCATACCAGCCAAATTCCAGCCCCGCCGTCGCCAACGTGGACACAACCGCCAGCCCGCCATAAAACGCCGCCGCCAGCCCGACACTCTGACGCCGTCGCCACGCCTCCGGCGTCGCCCGCCAGGCCATCAGCCAGATGAACAGGCCCGCGACGAAAACCGGCTCCGACACGTTCAGCTTGGACTGGATGAAGTAGTGCAGCAACGCAACCGCGCACACCGGGTAGGCCAGCCTGTGCAACCGCTTCCAGTTCCCTTTCAGCGTTCGCAGCCATCCATCCGTGGAGGTCACCGCCAACGCCAGCATCACCAGCAGCGCGGCGAAGCCGATACTCAGGTAGAACCGCAGCGCGATCTCCGAGATCACCGTTCCAAGAGCGTATTTCTGATCGACCACATACAGGAACAGATGCGCCACGACGTAGCAGGCAGCAGCCACGCCAACATTGCGCCGCACCAGCAAAAGCCCATTCCACTCAAGCGCCCGAGCCAACGGCGTGATCGCCAGCGACGCCAGCAACAGCCGGATCGCCCAAAGGCCGGCGCCGTGAATGGCTTCCGTCACCGGACGCTCGCCAAGCGCGTCGGTGTAGAGCCAGACAGCATACAAAACGCCCGGCAAAAAGAGTGACGCCAGCACGGCTGCCTTGAACGGCAGGAACCTGCCACGCCCATCCCGCCAGGGTAGTTTCATCGCAACAGCCTCCATTGCATGCAACGTACGCGTTTTCGCGGAAACTGACAGGTTAAAGCTCCGCAACACGTCTCATAACCTTGCACCGCAGGCGGATCGGGATCACGATGCCGGCCGCAAACATCCTCAAGGAGAAAAGACGAGATGTCAGCCGCCCTGCAACTTGCGTCAGGCATGTCGGATGCCGAATGGCACGTCCGCTGCGAACTTGCCGCCCTGTACCACATCTGCAATGACTTGGGCTGGACCGACCTGACCAACACGCACATGTCGGCGCGCGTGCCCGGTGAACCCAACCACTTCCTGATCAACAACTACGGGGAGATGTTCGACGAGATCACCGCGTCGTCCCTGGTGAAGATGGACATGGAAGGCAACGTCCTGACTCCTGGCGGCAAATTCAACAACGCCGGGTTCATCATCCATTCCGGCGTCTACAAGGCTCGGCCTGACGCCAACTGCGTGCTGCACACCCATACCCGCGCCGGCGCTGGCGTATCGCTGCTGCGCCGCGGCCTGCGTCCCATCAGCCAGGACGCGCTGCACGTCATCGACGACGTCGTCTACCACGAATACGGCGTCCCGGCGACCGTCGAGGAATGCGAGGCGCTCGGCAGAAGCTGCGCCAACGGAAGCTGCGTCGTGCTGCTGAACCACGGCCTGCTGACCCTGGGCGAAACGGTGCATGGCGCCATGATGCGCCTCTACATGCTGGAGCGCGCCTGCGAGCTTGAACTGATCGCCCGCCAGATGGACGAGCCGCCGATTGTCATCGACGAGCACGTGCAGAAAAAAGCCGCGGAGCGCATGAAGAGAGTACGCGTGACGCAGGAATACGGCCTGAGCGAGTTCAAGGGCCTGACGCGCACGGTGGAGCGCAAAGGCGCTGATTTCCGCCGCTGACGCGTTTCACGCCTGACGCTGCCAGGGCGGAGAGTCCACGTAAACCCTCCGCCCCGGACGGTTCAGCCGGTTAGGCCGCCTTCCGGGACAGCATGCCCTGGGCGATCAGCGTCTCCGCGATCTGCACCGCGTTCAGCGCGGCGCCTTTTCGCAGATTGTCCGAGACGCACCAAAAGGACAGGCCGTTCTCAACCGTCGGGTCTTTACGGATGCGGCTGACAAAGACCGCGTCCTCTCCCGCGCATTCCACCGAGGTGATATAGCCGCCGTCCTCGCGCACATCGACGACCTCCACGCCAGGCGCATCGCGCAGCGCCGCGCGGGCCTCGCCGGCCGTGACCGGGCGTTCGAACTCGACATTCACGGCCTCTCCGTGCCCGATGAAGACCGGCACGCGGACGCATGTGGCATGCACGGCGATCGCGGGGTCCAGGATCTTCTTTGTCTCGACCACCATCTTCCACTCTTCCTTGGTGGCGCCGTCATCCATGAAGCTGTCAATGTGCGGGATGCAGTTGAAGGCGATTTCCTTGGTGAACTGCTGCGGCGGGCTTTGTTCGTAAACAAAAGACGACTTGGTGTGGTTGAACAGTTCGTCCATGCCCTCCTTGCCCGCGCCGGAAACGGACTGGTAAGTCGCGACAACGACGCGCTTGACCTTGAACTCGTCGTGCAAGGGCTTCAGCGCAACCACCATCTGGATGGTGGAGCAGTTCGGGTTGGCGATGATGCCACGCTTGCTGAACTGCCGCAGCGCCTGAGGGTTGACCTCCGGCACCACAAGCGGAACATCCGGGTCCATGCGGAAGTGGCTGGTGTTGTCGATGACGATGCATCCCTGAGCGGCGGCGCGCGGCGCATGGATGGCGGAGATCGACGCGCCGGGGCTGAACAGGCCAATGTCCCATCCGGTGAAGTCGAACGTGTCTAGGCTGCGGACGGTCAGGACTTTCTTCTCGCCGAAAGAGATTTCCGCGCCGGCAGAGCGGCCAGAGGCGAGCGCAACCACGTCCGAGATTGGAAAGTTGCGCTCCGCCAGGGTTTTCAGCATCTCGCGTCCGACTGCCCCTGTGGCGCCGACAACCGCGACCCGATAGCCCATCTCATGATACTCCTGCTGCGTACGGCCCTGTGCCGACCCGAGGAAGGGTTAACGGGAGTAGGGGGTCGAGGCAAGCATTTCAG
>CAXTXZ010000328.1:0-5219 GCA_964248015.1 uncultured Rhodopila sp.
TCGGCATGCTCGCGGAAGGTTTTCCGAACATGCTGATGGTGCTGGGCCCGCACACCGCGCGCGGCAACATCCCGCAGGCCATCGAGCACAGCGTGCAGTTCCAGGCCGGCATGCTGCGGTTCATGCGGGAACGCAACCACACGCGTGTGGAGACCCGGCCAGAGCAGGTGGATGACTGGACCCAGACCGTGATCAAGGCGGCTGAACCGCTGCTGTCGTCCAAGGTTGATTCCTGGCAGACCGGGGTGAACCGCAACGTCGAGGGCCGGGCCGTGCGCCGCGTCCTCGGCTACAACGGCCATGGCGTGCGTTTCCGGCGGACCACCGACGAAGTCGCCAAAGGCGGCTACAGGGAATTCATGTTCCGCTAGAGTCGCAAGCGGCGGGGACAGCGCATGGCCAGTGCGGTGACTGGCGCTCAAGCTGACCGCACGGTGGCGTAATCGAGGGCATTCGGCCATCAACGCCGATGGCGCATCGCAGCCCAGTTGGGACCGCGATGCGCCATGGCTCATTGTTTCCTAGGCAGATTCAGTCTCCGGACCTCTTGGCCCTCCGGCGATCCGCCATGGGATGCCCAGGCCGTTGAGCCATCGCGATTTCACGGTAGAACAGCGAAGGCGTCATTGAGGCCCGCCAATGCTCGAACATTACGATCTGGACGAAGCCGCGCACCTGATCCAAGTGGCGCTGACACCGGTGTTCCTGCTGTCGGGGATCGCGGCCCTGCTGAATGTGTTCGCGGGGCGGCTGGCGCGGGTGGCCGACCAGCTTGCGGCGTTAAGCGCGGCGATCCCAAAGGAGGCGGCGTCGGCGGAGCAGAACGAGCAGTTGGCGCTGCTGCGGCGGCGCTCGCTGATCCTGGACGTGGCGGTTGTCCTGGCGACCGGAGGGACGGCGGCGACCTGCCTGGCGATCATGACGCTGTTCCTGTTTGCGCTGAGCAACAAGGCGATTGCCAGCGTGCTGCTGCTGTTCTTCGGGCTGGCCGTGCTGTGCACGCTTGGGTCGGTGGTGGCGTTCGGGACGGAGATGGTCCTGAGCAACCGAGCGATGCGGCGGCGGATCAATTTCCACCTGCCGCGGCTGAACTGGCCTCGTCACCGCAGCGAGTAAAAGGGCTGCTGTGGGGAAGCGGGAACCAATGGCCAATCCAGGGCAGGCGCCAGCAGGCCCAAGTGGGATGTTCAAGCGACAAGGCAATCATTGTGGGACGGCAAAGGCGAAGGACAAGCTGGCGATCTTCGCCGGCGCGGCCTTATCGATCCATGACCCTGGAATGGAAAGTGCCCGGGTCCGCCATCATGCCGTTGAAGTGGCGTCACAAGCACTGAAATGATGCCCATGAACCGCGCAGATCAGCGGAGTCCGCCGGTTGCCCAGGCGGCTTTCAACTGACCTGCCTATCCCAAGGGGGAAGCGCCTGCAAAAAGTCGCCAAGGGCGGTGAGGAAACCCTTGGTGTTTTGCCCGTGCACGTTATGTCCGGCTTTTGGCACCGTCACCAGCGTGCCCTTGGGCAGCGCCTCCGCAAACCGCTCCGCCGCGTCCGGCGCCAGGATGTTGGAGTCCGCGCCGCGCACCAGCAGGACGGGCAAGTCGAAGCCGGCGGCGTCTGTCAGCGTGATGTTTTCCAAGGGGCCAATGCCGCGTGGGATGGCCAGTCGCCTGGGATTGGAGTCGCATTTGCTGACATACTTGCCGTCCGCGCGCTCCAGCATGTTGTACTTCACCGTGCGTTCGATGTGCTCGCGCGGGCGATAAGGATCGTATTGCCGCACGACACGCACGAAATGCTCCAGGTCGTCGAACTCCTGCGCCGCCTGGACAAAGCCCGCGATGGCCGCGCGTCCTTTCTCGGACAACTCCGGCCCGACATCGACAATCACCAGGGCGCTGAGCAGGGCGGGGTTGCGCCGCGTCAGCAGCATCGCGTTGCGTCCGCCCATGGAGTGGCCCATCAGCAGGGGGCGCCGCAACCCCAGCGCCGCCATGAAGGCCTCGGCGTCCAGCGACATCTCGTGGTTGGAGTAGGTGACGTCGCGCGCCCACTCGCTGTCGCCATGCCCGCGCTGGTCCAGGGCCAGCACCCGGTAGCGCTGCGCCAGATGCAGGCTCACCAGGTCCCATGAATGCGCCGACTGGTGGCCGCCGTGCAGCAGCACGACCGCCGGCGCGTTCGCGTGCCCCCATTCCAGGAAGTGGAACCGCATCCGCCGCAGCACGATGTTGCACGACCGGTAGGGCACGTCCGGCGCGTGCGGGATGCCCAGCTCGGCCGCGCTGGCCAGCAGGCTGCGGAATTCATCGGTGCCGGTCATGTCGAGCGGCTCGGAACCCTCGGCGAACGTGTTGAGATACATGCGGCCTCCTGCTGTCGCGCAACCAGACCCCGGCTGCCCTGGCAAGGCAAGGGGCGTGTGCTATGCTGCGTCGCCTTCACACAGTTCCGGAATCCTCGCGTGACGCAGAACGCCCTTGACCTTGCCCGTTCCTACCAGGCGGAACTCGCCGCCATACGCCACGACATCCACGCCCATCCGGAAATCGGCATGGAGGAGCACCGCACCGCCGACCTGGTGGCCCGGAAGCTTGAGGAATGGGGCATCGAGGTGCATCGCGGCGTCGGCAAGACCGGCGTGGTCGGCGTGCTGCGCAACGGCAACGGCCACGCGGCGGTCGGCCTGCGCGCCGACATGGACGCCCTGCCGATCCTGGAAGCGACTGGTTTGCCGTACGCCAGCCAGAATCCCGGCGTGATGCATGCCTGCGGCCATGACGGCCACACCACGATGCTGCTGGGCGCGGCGAAGTGCCTGGCGGAAACGCGCAACTTCAACGGCACCGTCAATTTCATTTTCCAGCCGGCCGAGGAGGGCCTGGGCGGGGCGCAGGCGATGCTGCGGGACGGGCTGTTCGCGCGCTTCCCGTGTGACAGCATCTACGGCCTGCACAACGCGCCGGGCCTGCCGGTCGGGCAGGTCGCCACCAGCAAGGGCGTGCGCTACGCCGGCGGCGCCTTCTTCGACATCGCCATCACCGGCAAGGGCGCCCACGGCGCTCGGCCGCAGGAAAGCATCGACCCGGTCATGGTCGCCTGCCATCTGGCGACCGCGCTGCAATCGATTGTGTCCAGGAACGTTTCGGCGCAGGACACGGCGGTGCTCAGCGTCACCCGCATCCAGTCCGGCGACGCCTACAACGTCATTCCGCAATACGCGGCGATGGCGGGCACCGTGCGGACGATGAAGCCCGAGGTGATGGCGCTGGTGGAGCGGAACATGAAGCGCCTCGCCAGCAGCATCGCGGCGGGGTTCGGCGCGGAGGCGGCAGTGGATTTCCGCAACCTGTTCGCCCCGGTGGTCAACAACGAGCAGGAGGCGATGGCCTACGCGGACGCGGCGGCGGACGTGGTGGGGGAGGGGAATGTGCAGCGGGATGCCCCGCCGGTCATGGCCTCGGAGGATTTCGGCTTCATGATGCAGCAGGCGCCGGGCGCGCACGTGCAACTGGGCAACGGCGGCAGCGCGTCGGTGCATAACCACCGGTATGACTTCAACGACGAGGCGATCCCGTATGGCGTGGCGCTGCTGGCGACGATCGCCGAGCGGAAGCTGCCCAAGGGCGTTGCCTGAGCGGACGCGTTTGCTTGAGGTTGCCATAGCCTGGGGCGTTCAGGTCTGGCCAGCCGGCGGCGGCATGGTATGGTCCGGGCCTGCCACGAACCTGGGGATATGCCGATGACCGACACCACCCTTGCTCCATCCACCGTCGCCCAGGGCGGCGGCGCCCAGGCGGCGATCGAGCGCGCGCGGCTTTACCAGGACGAGCTGGTTGCCATCCGCCGCGATATCCACGCCCATCCGGAACTGGGGCTTGAGGAGCACCGCACCGCGGAGCTGGTGGCCAGCAAGCTTGAGGAATGGGGCATCGAGGTGCATCGCGGCGTCGGCAAGACCGGCGTGGTCGGCGTGCTGCGCAACGGCAACGGCCACGCGGCGGTCGGCCTGCGCGCCGACATGGACGCCCTGCCGATCCTGGAAGCGACTGGTTTGCCGTACGCCAGCCAGAATCCCGGCGTGATGCATGCCTGCGGCCATGACGGCCACACCACGATGCTGCTGGGCGCGGCGAAGTGCCTGGCGGAAACGCGCAACTTCAACGGCACCGTCAATTTCATTTTCCAGCCGGCCGAGGAGGGCCTGGGCGGGGCGCAGGCGATGCTGCGGGACGGGCTGTTCGCGCGCTTCCCGTGTGACAGCATCTACGGCCTGCACAACGCGCCGGGCCTGCCGGTCGGGCAGGTCGCCACCAGCAAGGGCGTGCGCTACGCCGGCGGCGCCTTCTTCGACATCGCCATCACCGGCAAGGGCGCCCACGGCGCTCGGCCGCAGGAAAGCATCGACCCGGTCATGGTCGCCTGCCATCTGGCGACCGCGCTGCAATCGATTGTGTCCAGGAACGTTTCGGCGCAGGACACGGCGGTGCTCAGCGTCACCCGCATCCAGTCCGGCGACGCCTACAACGTCATTCCGCAATACGCGGCGATGGCGGGCACCGTGCGGACGATGAAGCCCGAGGTGATGGCGCTGGTGGAGCGGAACATGAAGCGCCTCGCCAGCAGCATCGCGGCGGGGTTCGGCGCGGAGGCGGCAGTGGATTTCCGCAACCTGTTCGCCCCGGTGGTCAACAACGAGCAGGAGGCGATGGCCTACGCGGACGCGGCGGCGGACGTGGTGGGGGAGGGGAATGTGCAGCGGGATGCCCCGCCGGTCATGGCCTCGGAGGATTTCGGCTTCATGATGCAGCAGGCGCCGGGCGCGCACGTGCAACTGGGCAACGGCGGCAGCGCGTCGGTGCATAACCACCGGTATGACTTCAACGACGAGGCGATCCCGTATGGCGTGGCGCTGCTGGCGACGATCGCCGAGCGGAAGCTGCCCAAGGGCGTTGCCTGAGCGGACGCGTTTGCTTGAGGTTGCCATAGCCTGGGGCGTTCAGGTCTGGCCAGCCGGCGGCGGCATGGTATGGTCCGGGCCTGCCACGAACCTGGGGATATGCCGATGACCGACACCACCCTTGCTCCATCCACCGTCGCCCAGGGCGGCGGCGCCCAGGCGGCGATCGAGCGCGCGCGGCTTTACCAGGACGAGCTGGTTGCCATCCGCCGCGATATCCACGCCCATCCGGAACTGGGGCTTGAGGAGCACCGCACCGCGG
>CAXTXZ010000329.1:0-5200 GCA_964248015.1 uncultured Rhodopila sp.
GCGCGCCAGGAACCTGATCAAGCAGCCAAGCGATGTGAAAGCGCCGCCAGGCGTCCAACGGGCCAGCATCGCGTGGATCAGGCTCGGTGCGAAGGGCTGTCACCGCCTCGGCCGGATGCAGCACGTCCCATTCCAGCCCAGCCAAGTCGCCTGCTGAACAGACCAGCCGCGCGCGCTGTTGCTGGCCGATGGACTCGACCTCGGCCACGTCCCATTCCAACCCTCGGGCCTCGACCTTGGTTCCTGGCGACAATATCATGCACGTTCCACGTGAAACGTGGCCACAGAACCACCATCAGGTTGCCAAACCCTTAACGCCGCGCAGGAGGCACACATGATCGCGTTGCAGGACCGGTTCGCCGGCAAGGTCGCGGTGGTGACGGGAGCGGCCTCCGGCATTGGGCGGGCGATCGCCGAACGCCTGCTGGCGGAGGGCGCCAAGGTCGTTGGGTCGGATCTGCATCCCGCCAAGCTTGGTTCCGGCTTTATCGCGATCGAGGCCGACGTCACCCAGGAAGCCGCCGCCGAAACGCTGGTGGCCACGGCGGTCGAGCGTTTCGGCGCGGTGCATGCCGCCTTCAATGTCGCCGGAGGGGCGCGCCCCGGCTACATCGTCGATTTGTCCGAAAGCGACTGGGACTTCACCGTTGACCTCTGCCTGAAGGGCGTCTTCCTCGGCATGAAGCACCAGGCCCGGCAGATGATGCGCCAGGGGGCGGGGGCCATCGTCAACATCGCCTCCCTGAACGCCCATGTGCCAATGCACGCCGGCTCCGCCTATGTCGCCGCCAAGGCCGGGGTCGAGATGCTGTCGCGCAACGGCGCGCTGGAGTTCGCAGAGTTCGGCATCCGGGTGAACGCCATCCTGCCCGGCCTGGTGCAAACGCCGCTGACCCGGCGGCACTTCGACAACCCCGACGCGCTGGCCGCGTTCGAGGCGCGCATCTCGATGGGCCGCTCCGCCCAGCCCGCCGAGATCGCCGCTCCCGCGCTGTACCTGGCCAGCGACGACGCCAGCTACGTCAACGGCGCGAGCCTGCTGGTGGACGGCGCCTGGGCCGTCAGCGGCTACCCCGACATGAGGCCGTTCCGTGGCCCGATCGGCTGGAACCAGAGGAGCGTATCATGAACCCCATCCTGCTCCGTCGCGCCCACGGCGTCGCCACCCTTTCCATCAACAACCCCGCTCGGCTGAACTGCCTCGGCCTCGCCCAGATCAACGCCTTCATCGAGACGGTGACGCAACTGGCCGACGATCCCGACCTGCGCGTCCTGGTGGTCACGGGGGAGGGGGATCGCGCCTTCATGGGCGGCGCGAACCTGCTGGAACTGGGCGCGCTGACGCCGGCAACAGCCCGCGAGTTCCTGACGCTGATACACCGCATGTGCAAGGTGTTGCGCGACCTGCCCGTCCCGGTGATCGCGCGGGTCAACGGCTACTGCCTGGGCGCGGGGCTGGAGGTGATGGCCGCCTGCGACATGCACATCGCCAGCGACAACGCCCTGTTCGGCATGCCGGAGGTGAAGATCGGCCTGCCGTCAGTGGTGGAAGCGGCCTTGCTGCCGGGGCTGATCGGCTGGGGACGCACCAAGGTGCTGCTCTACACCGGCGACAACATCGACGCGCGGACGGCGCTGGCGTGGGGCTTGGTGGAGAAGGTCGTGCCTGCCCAGGACCTGGACGCCGCTTTGTCCGTATGGGTGAATGCGATCACCGCGTCCGGACCCCATGCGATCCGTTTGCAGAAAGGCTTGATCCGGGAATGGGAAGCCATGCCAGTGAACGACGCAATCGAGGCCGGAATACGCTGCATTGTCCAAGCTTACCAGACAGACGAACCAATCCGCATGGTTGGCGAGGCGATCGACCGGCTGAAGGCAAGGAAGCGCCGCTCCTAGACTTGAGTCCCATTCGATCGGCGAAATCGAAATCGTTTCGCCTTGTCGACCCAGCGCATGACGTCAATAAAGGTTCAGCCGCGGCGCAGTGCCAAGCAAAGCGTGCGATTGCCGACATGCTGGCGAAAGGTTGGGCGGCAATCAAAGCCTGTGGAGCGCCGGCTTGGTCTTAACGGCTTGCGCAACGGCGGCAAGCAGCATATCTGGGCTGAAGGGCTTGGCTAAGTGGCTGTTCATTCCCGCCTTATGGCATTCCGCGATCTGCTCGGCAAACACCTGGGCGGTCAGAGCCACGACCGGCACCTGTCCGCGCGCGCCATCCAGCACGCGAATGCGGCGCGTTGCCTCAAGTCCATCCATTACTGGCATGCGCACGTCCATCAAAACCACGTCGAAGTCCTTGATTGCCACTTCCGCGATTGCTTCCGCACCGCTTTCGACACAGGTGACCCTAAAGCCAGCCGCATGCAGGAACGACTTGGCGATTTCCCGGTTCATCAAGACATCATCGACGACCAGCACGTGCAGAGCGGGGACCGCTTCAGGCGCTTTCTGGCCTTCCGCCACATTGAGAAGATCCGTTGGGTCTGGATCAGGCGCTATTGATGAAAGCGTAATGCTTGCGCTGTGCGCCAACGGCAGCTCCAGCCAGAACACGCTCCCACCTGCTGGGTTGTCCGCGTGGCCGACCTGTCCATCCATCAGCGTTGCCAATTGGTTGCATAGGAAAAGGCCGAGTCCCGAACCTTCAGCCCTGGTGGCGCCGGCGCCTAACCTCTCGAAGTCTTGGAACAAGCGATGGCGGTGCGCGGCTGGTATGCCCGGTCCAGTGTCCGCGACCTCGCACCGCAGAGTTCCACCGTTCGCTACCGTCATCAGGCGCAGCTCCACGCCGCCGCGGGTGGTGAACTTCACGGCGTTGCCGAGCAGGTTGAGCAGCAACTGGCGCAGCCGTGCAGCATCGACTTCGAGGCAATAGGGCAGCCCTGACTTGATGATGAGGTTGAGCGCAAGGCTCTTTGCCTCCGCCAATGGACGGACCAAATCGAGACACGTAGCCGCAAGGACACGCGGATCGACGTTGGCTTTTTGCAACATCGCGCGTCCCGCTTCGATGGTAGCCAGATCAAGCACGCAGTTGACTAGCTCCAGCAAGTGGGCGCCCGCATCCAGCATGGCCTGCACCCTCGCGGCCTGCATGTCGGTCAGGCCGCCGTCGATGCGCAGCAGGTGGGCGTAACCCAGGATGCCGTTCAAAGGGGTGCGCAGCTCATGGCTCATGCCAGCCAGGAAGCGGGTTTTGGCCAGGTTTGCTTGCTCGGCCGCCAAGCGTAGCCTGTTTTCGCTGGCGGTTAACTCGGTCTGGGTCCGCCGCTGGTCGGCAAGCAGGATAAAGCGGTTCTGCGCGGACTGGATCGCCCGGAGCAGCATCTCCGGTTCCATGAGCCGCTTCGGCAGGTACTCCTGGGCGCCTGCGGCAAGGGAATCGAGCACGAGCGACCTGTCGGTCGAGCCGGTAAGCATGACCACGGGAAGCGGGATCTCCCCGTCGGCTCCTCGCAAACGATTCAGGAATTCCAGCCCATTCATATCTGGAAGATAATAATCGAGCAAGATGCAAGCCGGCGCCTCGGCGTGATAAGCCGCAAGGCCGTCTTCGCCTTTGGCGCTTTGGCAGAATTGGAAATCAAGCTTCGCCTCAATAGCAGCTTCGGACAGGTAGTGGCAGATCGCAGACCGGTCTTCCTGACTGTCGTCCACAATAAGAATGCGGGCTGATTTCGGTGTCGCCGTCATTTAATGGATGGATCCTTCCAATTTAAAAGCAGGTTTAGATACAATAGAAACGATTGCCATTCCTGAAGATAATCATTTTGTGCTTTATTTGCAATGTTTTTTGGTTTTTGGCGTGTCAAGGCGCGATTCGAAAGATCCCTTCGCCTGCCAATGGCTATTCAGACCCGCATGAAGCATAAAATGGAGGCGCCGGCGCTCGGAAGCTTGACATAGAGTTTCTAAAGTGTTATAAAAAAGCTATTCCCTATGGAAGGCCTGGGTTGGCTTTATGCTGGGCAAGGCGGATGGCATAGGTTCAGCGCAACCTTCTTCCCGTGGTCAAGAAGGGGCCGTAACCGCTACCAATGTGGATCTGAGCAACTGTGACCAAGAGCTCATCCACATACCTCAACTGATCCAGCCGCATGGCGTCATGCTGGCGCTGCGGCCGGCTGATCGCATCATCTTGCAGGCGAGCGAGAACACGACGGCGCTGTTCGGGATTTCCGCGTCGGATTTGCACCTAAAGGGACTTGCTGACCTGTTTGGCCCCGGACAGGCAGCCGAGCTTGACAAGGCGATCACGGGTGCTGGGGATCGGCTGAATGGCAGCCCGCTGCTGCTGCTGCGAGTGCCGTCTGCCCTCGGCGGGCAGGCCGTCGATGTGATTGCCCATATCATCGATGGCGTTCTGATCTTGGAACTTGAACATGTAAGCGAGGCATCGGCCGCGCCGTTTGACTTCCATGCCAAATTGATCCCCTGCATCGCCCGCCTGCACGCCGCGAGAAGCTTGCAAGACTTTCTCGACACAACCGTAACGCAGATCCGGGCCTTCAGTGGCTTCGACCGCGTTATGGCGTACCGATTCGCCCAGGACGGCAGCGGTGAAGTGGTCGCCGAGGCTCGGCAGCCAGGGATTCACAGCTATTTGGGACAGCACTTCCCAGCGAGCGACATTCCCGCGCCGGCTCGCCGCCTGTTCGCGTTGAGTTTGCTACGGCACCTGCCGGATGTTGACTACGTGCCGGTGGCGCTGCTGCCGGAAATGAGCGAGCCGGTGGACATGAGCCGGGCAATCCTGCGTCACGTCTCCGTCATGTATTCCAGCTACCTGAAGAACATGCGCGTGCGTTCAACAATGGTGATGCCGATTATGAGGGCGGGATCCCTCTGGGGACTGATCTCGTGCATGCATCATGCCGCGCCGCTGCATGTCCCATATGAAACGCGGATTGCATTGGAACTGCTTGGTGTTTTGACCTCACTCACGCTGGCCGAAAAGGATGACCTCGATACGGCAACTTATCGACTTCGCATGAAGGAGGCGATTGAAGGGCTCGTCAGCCAAATGGCGCATGAGGCCATCTATCATCGCGGCCTTAGCGAAGGCCCTGTGACACCGCTTGGGTGGCTGGATGCGCCGGGGGCGGCGCTGGTGACGGAAGACAGCTTTGTCTTGTTCGGCAGCACGCCGGCGGAGGAGGAAGTGCGCGGCAGCGTCACATGGCTCAGTGCCAAGGAC
>CAXTXZ010000330.1:0-5181 GCA_964248015.1 uncultured Rhodopila sp.
CGCGGTCCTTCTTGCCTGAGCGTTTCCGGGGGCCGGTTGCGCCTTCGGCGGTGGGTGTGCCCCACGCTCTCCCGCGGCGGGTGCCTGGGACGGGGGCATCATGCCCTCGTTGGCGGGGGCATGCCAAGGGGAATTGCCGCGGTGGCGAACATCGGTTGGGTTGATGGCGGATTGCTGGGGGAGGCATCTGCCTGGACAGGGTTGGGGGGCGTCGCGGTGGCTTGATCGCTTGGCGTCAGGCGGCGGCCTTCAGCCATTCCTGCCCGAGAGGCCGCCGTTCCGCCGGATGCCGCCCGGTTCATGCGCCGGCGGGGAAGGCTGGTCCGCGCGTCGGGGCGACATGGTCTTTGTTGCCAATCTGATGGATCATCCGACAGGATTGGCCGTTGAACAGGGGATTTCGATGCATGTTCATTCCCAACGTGCTGGTGAATGTCAGGGATGGCAGGCGGCGTGTTAGGTGTGCCGGCAAGGTTGTGTTACCGATCACGTCGCGCCAGGAACGGACATTGAGTAATGGCTGGTTTGCTTAGCCTTTATCAGCAGGACGTAGCCTCTTCCGAACCGATGCTCGCGACGCCTGCCGGGGACGTCGCGGCCTGGGTCGGGGCTTGCAAGGATTACCTGGATCGCCTTCGCGAGAAATACGGCCGAAGCGACGGCTCTGCGCGGCAGAAAAGGCTGGCGGCGAGCTGCCTTGCCTTGGCGGCCCAGTCCTTGCAGCTTGGCGCGACGGTCTCCACCGGGCCAGTCGATAGGAGCATGGACAGTGATCGTCCCGCCGCGCGGGGGAGCATTCGCTCGTTCGGGATCTTCGTCGTGGCCATGTTCATGGCTGTGGTCCTGAACATCTGGCTGCTGGATGCGACCGCGGCGATGACCGTTTTCGTCTTGCTGGCGTTGTTCGTGTTGCTGCACTGGAGCGATGTGGGCGCCTTGCGGGACGGCTTGCGCTGGGGCGGCAAACCCTCGAAGCCTGAGGCCGAGCGAGAACCGCCGGGACTGGCCTTGGCCGCGAGGGACATCAAGGCGGCCGTCGAGATGGTTGCCAGGCGCGCCGACGAGATCGTCGCCCTGGGCGAGCCGGAAGCCGTCCTGCCCGCGCCGCAGGCCATGAAGGAGAGCACCCTGGAATTCTTCCAGGACATCCTGGAGGCCAAGATCGCCAACGACAAGGACTACGCCTTCAAGAAGATCTCGCGCACGGTCAACCAGGTCCTGGCCGCCGAGGGCATCAGCGTCGTCACCGACGTGAAGGCCCAGATGGCGATGTTCAGGCTGGACACCGTGGTGGACGAACGGCGCGCCAGCGAGCTTGAGACAATCCGCCCCGCCCTGGCGCAAGACACGAAATGCCTGCTGCCAGGCTATGCTCGGCGGTTCGTCGCCGCTTGAGGCTGACCCACCGCGCCGGCGATCCCCATGACGTCCACCGAAAAGCAGATGTTGAGATGACCGAACAGGCAGGCCCAATCGAAAACGTGACGGTCATCGGCTTTGACCTCGGCCATGGGGACACCGCCGTGGCCAGCACCCGGCTGGCCACCACGGACGAACCCAGAATCCTGTCCGTCAATGGCCTGAGGACAGTGCCAACCATTGTCGGGCGGCATGAGGACAACAGGATCGTCTTCGGCGAGATCGCCGGCCGCAACGCGACAGAACTGGTCGAGGCGTACGAGCGGTTCAAAAGCCCTGATTTCGAAGGCAACAGCAGCGCCGCCAGGGCCACCCAGATGTTTGTCGGCGCGATCTTCAGGACGTTGCAGGACGACAGGCAGATCGACGACATCGGGCGGACGCATGTGTTCGTGGGGCATCCCTCGGGCTGGGCGGCGCACGTTGTGGAAGATTATCGTTCGTTGCTGCTGCGGTCAGGGCTTGCGCTGGTCGATGTGGTCCCTGAATCGCGGGCGGCGTTCATCCATGCGCGGGAAAGCGGCGAGCTCAGCCTGTCGATGGACGAGCTTTCCCGCAACGTGCTGATCATGGATTTCGGATCGTCGACGACGGACTTCACCGCCACCTCCGGGCTGACGGCGCAGCCGCTGGATTTCGGCCATGTCTCGCTGGGCGCGGGGATCATCGACGGCCTTGTCATGGACCGCATGATCGGGCTGTCCGGCAACCGCGCCGAACTGGCCGCCGCGCTGCGCCGGCTTCCGGGGAAACGGGCCGAGCTGGCGCACAAGTGCCGGATCGCGAAGGAACGCTACTTCAACGCCGAGAAGCGCGAGGCGGCCCCGCTGGTCGAGGACATCGTCAAGATCGACGCCGGACTGTCCGTGGACATCGAACTGGATCGGGGCCGGATGGAGGACATCCTGGCGCAACCCTGCGGCCTGCTGGATGGCATGAGTTGGCGGCAGGCGTTGCAGGCGTGCCTGGCGCAGGCCCTGCGTCAGGTCGCGGCTCCGGACCTGATCATCCTGACTGGCGGGGCCGCCCGCATGGGGTTTGTCAGGGACTCCGTGGCGACGGTTTTCCCGCATGCCAAGGTCGCCATGTCGCAGGAACCGGAATTCGCCATCGCCAAGGGCCTCGCGCTGTACGGCCGGCAAGTTCTGAAAACCAAGGCGTTCCAGGAGGTCGTGGGCACGTTGATCCAGGGGGAGGCTTTCAACAGGATACTGGACGACGGGCTGCCCAGCCTTATCGCGCTGCAAGCGGCGGCCGTGGCGAACAGTTTGGCGGAAAACGCGGTCCGCTCCGCGATCATCCGGTGGCGCGACGAGCCGAACGTTGTTTCCACGATTGACGACATGGGGCGCCTGATCATCCGGGACTGCCAGGCCTGGATGCAAGGCCCGGCGGCCAGGGCGGTGATCTCCGGCGTCGTGACGGAGTGGCTTGAGACGGTTCGCATCCGGTTGGAGATGCTGACCGACCCGGTGTGCGAGCGGTTCGGCATCGCCAAGCGGGCGCTGTCGCTCAAGGGACAAACGATGCTGCCATTGTCGGGGGGCGTGTTCGGGACGCCGGACGTGATCGGCGACGTTTCCGTGGTGCAGGCGATCGCGAGCGTGATCTCCACCGTGATCGTCGCCAAGTTCCTGTTGGCGTTTCACCTTCTGCTTGCCTACCACCCCATTGGATGGGCAACGATGATGGTGGGAAGCGTCGTCGCGGCGGTCATCGGCGTCGATGAGGCCAAGAGGCTGCTGAAGGGCGCGCGCATTCCTGGCATGGTCCGGGGGTTCCTGATCTCGGACGGCAAGATCGCCAAGCTGGTCGAGGAAGCCAGCAAGACCATTCGGAAGCAGTTGGAAGAACAGCTTCAGGCGAACGAGGCGAAGGCGTCCGACAGCGAGAGGCTGTCGGTGAAACTGCATGAACAGATCGGGCTGGCCATCAGGCACCGGGCGGATGACGCCATCCTTTTGTTGCGGTAACCGGGACAGATTCCCGTCAGGCTAGACCATTATCAGGCTGACTGTACAGCCCGACAATGGTCTAGCTCATTGTTTTGGCGAGCAACTTTATCAGCCAGACTGTTCCAGTCAGGCTGATGTCGCTCTAGCATCGCCCTGCCTTCCGGCCAGGCCGATCACGGTCTAGTCGGCGTAGGTGATCCCCCACTCCTTGGCCTCTGGCGCGGGCGGCTCGCACCAGATCGGGACGGCGTTCCGGGTGCGGACGTTCGGCTCGTGCCCCATGGCGCCGCGGATGGCGCGGAACAGGGCGCCGTGCGCCACCACCAGGACCGGCGGCGGACGCATGACGCAGCGGTTGATCGCCGCGACCGAGCGGGCGGTGAGGGAGGCGAAGGTTTCCGCGCCCTCCGGCGTCAGCACGCCGTCCACCCAGTACTGGAACCACTCCGACATCGGCTTGCCTTCCTGCACGCCGAAGGCGACTTCGCGCAGGCCGTCGTCGTATTGCACCGGCAGTCCCAGTTCGGCGGCGGCGAGTTCAGCCGTGACCCGTGCCCGGCTGAGCGGGGAGGATATCACACTGCGAATCCCCTTGCCTCGCAGCATCAGCGCGGCGGACCGGGCCTGCGCCAGGCCGGTCTCGTTCAGCGGGATGTCCACGTTCCCCTGCGACAGGCCTTGCGCGTTCCAGTCGGTCTCGCCGTGACGCAGGAACCAGAACGCGACGGGATGCAGCTTGTCGGCAGGGGAAGCGCTCATGCGGTTCACACTCGGTTTGGGTGGGGCCGTGACACTGCGCCTTGCGTGGCGGATCAGGCCAGGCCTTCCTGCTTCATCACGCGCTGGACCGAGGGACGGGCCGACATGCGCTCGAAGTGCGCGGCGCAGTTGGTCGGCAACGCGATTCCGACGCGCTTGGTCCAGAGCTCGACGTAGAAGATGGCGCTGTCGGCTATGGAGAACGCGCCCACCGCGTAGTCTTTCCCGTCCAGCGCCTTGTCCAGCAAGGAAAAGCCCTTTTCGACCATTTCCTTGCCCTTGGCCTTCACCGCGTCCTCGTCCGCCGGGTTCGGCGAGAAATTGGAGGCGCGGAACTGGCGGCCGAAGCCCTGCATGTGGATGGTGGAGACGGCGTAGTCGGTGAGTTCCAGGGCCTTGGTCTGCCCGTCGATGTCGTCCGGCAGCAGGTTGGCCCGCGGGTTTGTCTTGGCCAGCCAGTAGGCGATGGCGGGGTATTCGGTCAGGATCGACCCGTCATCGCGCGCCAGCGTGGGCACCTTTGACTTCGGGTTCACGGCGGTGAAGGCGGGCTGGTACTGCGCGCCGCCGCGCAGGTCGACGGCTTCGGTGTCGTAGGGCTTGCCGATCTCCTCCAGCAGCACGTGGATGCCGATCGAGCATGCGCCTGGGGCGTAGAACAGTTTCATGTGAGGCTCCTGTTTTGGGGTTTAGTGCCACGCGCCGACGGCGGGACGGTCGAGGCCGAGGTTCTCTCGCAAGGTAGCGCCTTTGTAGTCCAGGTGGAACAGGCCGCGGCGTTGCAGTTCGGGGATGACGAGGCGGGAGAAGTCCTCGTAGGCGCCGGGCACGTGGGACGCGCCGACGACGAAGCCGTCGCAGGCGCGGGTGAGGAACCATTCCTCCAGCCCGTCGGCGACATCCCTGGGGGAGCCGACGAAGCGCGGGTGGTCGTGGAAGGTGCCGCGGCGGGTGATGTTGATGAAGTCGCGCGGCGTCGGCAGGCGGTCGCCGAGCTCGCGGCGGATGCGGTCGCGCATGCCCTGCACGCCGGTCCAACTGTCGATCT
>CAXTXZ010000331.1:0-2726 GCA_964248015.1 uncultured Rhodopila sp.
GTCTCCGGCACAGGCTTAATCCTTCAAATCCGCCACCGATATCGGGACAATCCCGTGGGCTGGCAAGCGCCGGCGACACAACCGAGTTGCCAACCGCCCGCCAATGGCCATAAGCACGGCATCCGGCCCTGGAGACCGCCATGCAAGACACGTTGCGCCCCGACCCCCATGCGGAAATCCGCGAGGAAGTCCGCAAGCTGTGCGCCAAGTTCCCCGGCGAATACTGGCGTCGCCTGGACCAGGAACGCGGCTACCCCACCGAGTTCGTCCGCGCCCTGACGGAAGGCGGCTACCTCGGCGCGCTGATCCCCGAGGAGTACGGCGGTGCCGGCCTGCCCCTGTCCGCCGCCGCCGCGATCATGGAAACCGTGCAGGCCGAGGGCTGCAACGGCGCGGCCTGCCACGCCCAGATGTACATCATGGGCACCATCCTGCGGCACGGCTCGGACAAGCAGAAGCAGGCCTACCTGCCGAAGATCGCGACCGGCGAGCTTCGCCTGCAAGCCTTCGGCGTCACCGAGCCGACCAGCGGCACCGACACCACCAGCCTGCGCACCTTCGCCCACAAGGAGGGCGACACCTACGTCGTCAACGGCCAGAAGGTCTGGACCAGCCGAGCGGAGCACTCGGACCTGATGCTGCTGCTGGCGCGCACGACGCCGCGCGACCAGGCGGCCAAGCGCACCGAGGGCCTCTCCACCTTCATCGTCGACATGCGCCAGGCGCTCGGCCACGGCCTGACCATCCGCCCGATCCGCACCATGATGAACCACAACTCGACCGAGATCTTCTTCGACAACATGGTCATCCCGGCCGAGAACCTGGTGGGCGTCGAGGGCCGCGGCTTCCGCTACATCCTGGACGGCATGAATGCCGAGCGCCTGCTGATCGCCGCCGAGTGCATCGGCGACGCCAAGTGGTTCCTGCGCAAAGCCGCCGATTACGCGCGCGACCGCGTTGTCTTCGGCCGCCCCATCGGGCAGAACCAAGGGGTCCAGTTCCCGCTTGCCCGCGCCTACGCGCAGATGCGCGCGGCCGAGCTGATGGTGCAGGCCGGTTGCGAAAAATTTGAAACCGGCGAAACCCCCGGCGAGGAAGCCAACATGGCGAAGATGCTCGCCGCCGAGGCCTCATGGGCGGCCGGCGAGGCCTGCATCCAGACGCATGGCGGCTTTGGGTTCGCGGAGGAATACGACATCGAGCGGAAATTCCGCGAGACGCGCCTGTACCAGGTCGCCCCCATCAGCACGAACCTTATCTTGTCCTACCTGGCGGAGCACGTGCTCGGCTTGCCGCGCAGCTACTGACCCGGCAGGCGGAACACCAGGATGCGGGCAGCGCCATGCCGGCGTTCGGCAAGGACGGGCTGTTCAGGTGCCCAGGCCTCGTCCCGCCCGGTTTCCGCGACGGCCAGCGCGCCGGGCGCAACCCACCCGGCCGCCGCAAGGCCCTGAAGCGCCCGAGGCACAAGCCCGTGGCCATACGGCGGGTCAAGGAAAACCAGGGAGGCGGGCCTGTTGATTACGCCATGGGCCAGGACAGGCGAACCTCCCGCGCGTCGCCGCCCTGGCCCGCCCTGGCTTCGTCCACCGGCGCCTAGAGACGGCAGCGTGTCCTCTGGAACCGGGTCGGTTCGCTGCCGTGCCGCGTTGACCAGCAATGCGTCGCCAGCCACGACCACCGCCTGCTTGCCGGCTTTGCACGCCGCTATGTTTGCCCGCAGCGCCAGCAATGCCGGGGCGTCGTTCTCGATGAAGCAGGCGCATGCCGCGCCACGGGACAACGCCTCCAGCCCCAGCGCGCCCGTGCCGGCGAAAACATCCAGCACGGCGGCATCCTCGATGGCGGCGCGTCCGCCCCAGGACGCATGCAGCAGCATGTCGAACAAAGCCTGGCGCACCCGGTCCGCCGTCGGCCTGGTCGCCTGCCCCGGCGGCGCGACCAATGCCCTGCCCCGCCAACGCCCCGCGACGATGCGCACCTATTGGCTGCGTTTCGGCGCTTTCGGCGCGCCCGCGTCCGCCGGCAGTTGCTCGCGCAGCACGCGCGCCGGTATTTCCTCAATCCCGCCCCGCTCCAGCACGCCAAGCTGGAACGGCCCATAGGCGACGCGGATCAGCCGCGACACGGAAAGCCCGAGATGCGCCATGACCCGCCGCACCTCTCGGTTGCGTCCCTCGCGCAAGCTGACCGTCAGCCAGGTGTTGTCGCCCTTCTTGGCGTCCACCTCCGCCTCGATCGGCCCGTAGCGCACGCCCTCCACCGTCACGCCCTTGGCCAGCGCCCGCAGCGCCCCCTCGTTCGGCACGCCGAACGCCCGCACCCGGTAGCGCCGCAGCCAGCCTGTCGCCGGCAGTTCCAGTTGCCGAGCCAGCCCGCCGTCGTTGGTCAGCAGCAGCAATCCTTCGCTGGTGAGGTCCAGCCGGCCCACGCTGACCACGCGGGGCAACTGATGCCTCAGCTTGTCGAACACCGTGGGCCGTCCCTCCGGGTCCTTGTGCGTCGTCACCAGCCCTTCCGGCTTGTGGTACCGCCAGACGCGGGTGCGGTCCGGCTGGCCCACCACCTTGCCGCCGACCTGCACGACGTCGCCAGCAGCGATAAAGGTCGCCGGATGCGTGACGACCTTGCCGTTCAGGCTGACCAGCCCGTCCGCCAGCATGCGCTCCGCGTCGGCGCCGCCGGGGCCGGCCCCCCCCGCCCCGCCCCAGCGCCAGCCGGCGCCC
>CAXTXZ010000331.1:2736-5180 GCA_964248015.1 uncultured Rhodopila sp.
CTAAAATGGGCGCCGGAGGCGGCCCGCCCTTGCCTTTCTGGCGGCCCCCCCCGGCCGCCCCCATGCGCGCGGGGGGGCGCGGGGGGGGGACGCCGGCGCGCGACAGCCACTTGGCGATGCGGTCGCCCCTTGCTTTGTGGTCGTCCCTTGCCTCGCGATTTTCCGGTGCCGCCTCGGCCATGCTCACGACGCCGACGCGGCGATGTCGCGGCGGCAGAAACCTTCGGGCCACGCCAACGCGTCCACGCCAGCATAGGCGCGCTCCCGAGCCTGGCGCACATCCGCCGCCACGCCGCACACCGTCAGCACCCGTCCGCCCGCCGCGACGATCGTGCCATCCGGCCATGCCGCGGTGCCCGCGTGGAACACCTGGACCCCCGGCAGGGCCGCCGCGGCGTCCAGCCCGCCAATCGCCGAACCGCTTTCCGGCGCATCCGGATAGCCCCGCGCCGCCATGACCACGGCGACGGCCGCGGTGTCATGCCAGCGCAGGTCGAAATTCCGCAGCTCCCCGTCGCATGCCGCTTGCAGGGCCGGCAGCAGGTCGGACTTCATCCGGCACAGCAGGACCTGGCATTCCGGGTCGCCGAACCGCACGTTGAACTCCAGCAGCTTCGCCCCCTCGGCGGTCAGCATCAGCCCGGCGTAGAGGATGCCGCGAAACGGCGTGCCGCGACGCGCCATCTCCGCCAGCGCCGGCCGCATGATCTGTTCCAGGCACGCCTGCTCCAGCGCGGGAGGGAAGCTCGCCACCGGGCTGTAAGCGCCCATGCCGCCGGTGTTGGGGCCGGTGTCGCCGTCGCCGACCCGCTTATGGTCCCGCGCCGAACCCAGCGGCAGCGCGTCCACGCCGTCGCACAGGGCGAACAGCGAGACTTCCTCGCCCACGAGGAGTTCCTCGATGACCACCGCCGATCCGGCCTCGCCGAAGGCCTGCCGGCCCATCATGGCGTCGATCGCCGCCAGCGCCTCCCCCTCGGTTGCCGCCATGACCACGCCCTTGCCGCCTGCCAGCCCGTCGGCCTTCACCACCACGGGCACGCCACGGCGGCGGATGAAGGCGCGCGCCGCCTCGGCGTCGTCGAACCGCTCCCACAGCGCGGACGGGATGCTGGCCGCGTCGCAGATTTCCTTGGTGAAGCTCTTGCTGCCTTCCAGTCGCGCAGCGGCGCAAGTCGGGCCGCAGCAGGCGATTCCGGCGGCCTCCATCGCATCCGTCAGGCCGGCGACCAGCGGCGCCTCCGGCCCCGGCACCACGAGATCGATGCCGTTGTCCCGCGCGAACCCGACCAGCGCCGGGATGTCCAGGGCGTCGATCGCCACGCACTCCGCCGCCGCCGCGATCCCCGGATTGCCGGGCGCGCAGTAAAGCCGCGTCAGCAGCGGGCTGCCGGCCAGCGACCAGCACAGCGCGTGCTCGCGCCCGCCCGACCCGACGACCAGAACCTTCATCGCATCCTCCTGTCCCCGCCAGCCCGGTTTCCCGGCGCCGCGCCGTGGCGTAACCTCCGGGCATGGACGATCCACGCCCCGCTCCGGCCTCCAATACGCCGGAATACACTGTTTCCGAAATCTCCGGCGCCGTGAAGCGCACCCTGGAGAGCACCTTTGGCCGCATCCGCGTCCGGGGCGAGCTGACCGAGGTCAAGCGCTACCCGTCCGGCCACATCTACCTGTCGCTGAAGGACGACAATTCCAAGCTCAGCGGCATCGTTTGGAAGAACACGGTGTCCCGTCTCGGCATGGTGCCCGAGAACGGCGCCGAGGTGATCGCCACCGGCCGCATCTCCACCTATGGCGAGCGCTCGTCCTACCAGTTCATCATCGAGCGCATGGAATACGCGGGCATCGGCGCGCTGCTCGCCCGCGTCGAAATGATCCGCCAGCGCCTGACCGCCGAGGGCCTGTTCGACGCCAGCCGCAAGCTGCCATTGCCCGGCCTGCCGGACGTGATCGGCGTCATCACCAGCGAGCGCGGCGCGGTGATCCAGGACATACGCATCACCATAGCCCGCCGCTTTCCCCGCACCCTTCTGGTCTGGCCCGTGCCCGTGCAGGGCGAGGGCGCGGCCGAACGCATCGCCGCCGCCATCGCCGGCTTCGACTCGATGGCCGCCGACGGCGACCCGCCGCGTCCCGACGTGCTGATCGTCGCCCGAGGCGGCGGCAGCCTGGAGGACCTGATGGCCTTCAACGAGGAAATCGTCATCCGCGCCGTCGCCGCCTGCCGCATCCCGCTGATCTCCGCCGTCGGCCACGAGACCGACACCACGCTGATCGATTTCGTCTCCGACCGCCGAGCGCCGACGCCCACCGCGGCGGCGGAGATGGTGCTTCCGGCGCGCGCGGATCTTGTCGCTGACCTGTCGCACAAGGGATCGCGGCTGATCGGCGCGCTGAACCGACTGGCGCAGGAAAACCGCCTGCGCCTGACTCGCGTGGAG
>CAXTXZ010000332.1:0-5164 GCA_964248015.1 uncultured Rhodopila sp.
TCAATCTGGGCAACGACCTCGGCGGCAAGCTCGTCCTGCAGTGACAGAAGGTCGTCGTTCTCGCGGTCAAAGCGGCGCGCCCAGACAATCTGGTTGTTGGCGCGCAAGTCCAAAAGCCGCAGGCTGACGCGGATCTTGTTGACGGATCGCTGCACCGAACCGTCAAGCAGGAAGTCAATGCCAAATTCTCGCCTGATCGCCGCCTCGTCCCGCTGTTCCTTGGTAAAGCGGCCCAACGAATTGGATGACACAATGAACATCCAGCGGAAACGAGACAGCGCGCTGCTGATTTCATCCGCCAAGCCGGACGCCAAATAGGCGTCCTCCTCGGCCAAGCCAACCAGGCGGAACGGCATGACCCCGATCTGTACGCCACCACGTGCCGCCTGCGGCTCCGTGCCATGGGGAACGTCGGGTTCAACATTCGCTGGCAGTGGCGGCTCCGCCCTTGCTGGTGGTGTGGGCGCGGTGGCAGCGGGTTGCGGTGGACGCGGTGGCAAACGCGTATGGGAGGGACCACGAATCTCGTTCAAAAGCCTTTGGGTTTCGGCCGAGGGAGTCGCATCCAACATATCGGCCAGGACGGCGCGGCAGCGATCATAGGCTTGCACCGCCAGCCCACGCTCCCCATGCGCGGCATGCGCGCGCATCAAGGCGCGCCAAGCGCCCTCATGTGAACGATCAATGGTCAGCAGACGCTGTGCCGCCGAAATCGCCGCATCGGGCTCAAGGTTTTCCCGCAGCATCGCCTCGGCGATGCCTCGGGCACGATCGCGCAGTCGTTCCCGCTCGGTCACCAACCATGCATCGAAGTTGGAATCGACGCCATCAAGGTCTTCCAGCAGGTCACCATCAAGCAGTGCGAGCGACGTAGGCTGCATGACAGTTGCCCGCATCACCTCTTCGACGTCAATCCAGACAGCGCCAGGCCGCAAGGTCAGATTGTCGCGGTTGACGATCAGAACGTCAGTCCTAGCGGGGGACAACGAGTCCAGAAGCCGATGGATCTCTTGCCGCAGTGACGCCCGCGCCTGCTCTTCAGGGCGACGGCTCCATAGTTGCTCCGCCAGCTTGCCGCGCAGAACGGGTCGAGGCGCCGCCATGGCGATGCATGCCAGCAACGCGCGAGTCTTGCGACCCGCAGGCAGGACATTTTCGCCGCGAATGGTCCACGCCTCCATCTGACCAATTAGCCGCAGGCGCACCACGGCATGAGCAAGCGGTGGGATACCAGATGAGGAGGGGGGAGGCCGGGGAGTGCTGTCTGCCATGAATCCTCGAAGTCAGGATCTGGTTAATACAACGTTAACGTGTCATGCACCAGTGCAGATCGCTCATTAAGGGAGGCAGATGCGCCGGCGAATGAAACAAAGGGCAGCTTGAAACACCGCGTCAGCATCCATGGCACTGGTGTCAAGTTTCAAGGCATCGGCCGCGGCCCGCAGCGGTGCGGCCTCGCGGGCAGCGTCTTTGGCATCACGTGAACGCATGTCGTTCTGAACCACGACCAGATCGGCCTTGAGGCCCATTGCACGTAGTTCCGCCCAGCGGCGGTAAGCCCGCTCCTCCAGGCTGGCGGTGACAAAAAGTTTCGCCGGCGCCATAGGGAAGATGACGGTGCCAATATCGCGGCCGTCCAGCACCGCACCTTGTCGATTGGCGAAATCGCGTTGAAAGCCAAGCAGAGCATGCCGAACGATAGGGATTGACGCCACGGTTGTGGCGGCGGCATCGGCTTGCGGACCGCGCAGGTCAGCACGCTCCAGGTCGGCTGGGCGCAAGGAAAGTGCCGCGGCGTACGCTGTCGCGGCATCGGACGGATCGCCCCCCGCATCCAGCACAATGCGGCCGACCGCGCGATAAAGCAGCCCGGTATCGAGATGCGGTAGCCTGAGAGCAGTCGCAAGCCGGCGGGCGAGGGTGCCCTTGCCAGCGGCGGCCGGTCCGTCGATCGCGATGACCGGCTTCATGGCCGAATCATGGCGATGGTTATGTTGGCTGCGGCATCGGCGGAGGCCGCGTCTGGATTGGCATGGGAGGAGTCTGAACCCATCTCGATACAGGCGCCAGCCGCGTTCATCAAGTCGACGAAGCCGGGAAAGCTGGTATCGATAAAGCCCGCGTCATCGGCGGTGACGGGCGCATTGGTTGCCAAACCCAGGACAAGGGCGGACATGGCGATACGATGATCCATATGGGTTGCCACCAACCCGCCGCCGGCAGGCGGCTGACCGTTGGCGTGGATGATCATGTCGTCACCTTGTATCTCCACGTCTACGCCATTGACCGACAGCAGCGCAGCCGTGGCGGAGAGCCTGTCGCTTTCCTTGACGCGCAACTCCTTCAGGCCGCGCAGGCGTGTGGTTCCGCGGGCGCACGAGGCGGCGACCGCCAGGATCGGGTATTCATCGATCATGCTGGGCGCGCGTTCACCCGGCACGTCCACCGCGCGCAGCGGGCCGGCAGTCACATCGAGGTCGCCAACCGGCTCGCCACCCTCAGTCCGGCGGTTGCGGATGACGATGTCGGCACCCATTCCCTCAAGGCACTGGAACAGGCCGGTGCGCAGTGGGTTCAGGCCAACCGCTGGCAGCGTGACACGACTGCCGGGGACGAGTAAAGCCGCGACCAGCGGAAAAGCGGCGGAGGACGGGTCGCCCGGAACGATCACATCGGCTGCTTGCAGTTCGGGTTGGCCTTGCAGTTCTATGATGCGGCCTGAACCTTGGGTTTCGACTCGAACGGTGGCGCCGAAATGGCGCAGCATGTTCTCGCTGTGGTCGCGGGTTGCCTCGGGTTCCTCAATGCGGGTGATGCCGGGGGCATTCAGGCCGGCGAGCAACAGGGCGGACTTCACCTGGGCGGAAGGGACGGGCACGCGGTAGTCCAGCGGCATCGCGTCTCGTGCGCCTTTGATTGCCAATGGCAAGCGGCCACCTTCACGGGCGGTGAAGCGGGCGCCGCAGGCCATGAGTGGATCGGTCACGCGGCGCATCGGGCGGCGGCGCAGGCTGGCATCTCCGGTCATGACGGCGAATAGCGGGTGGCTTGCCAGCATACCGCAGAGCAGACGGGCGGCGGTGCCGGAATTACCCATGTCAAGGATGTCGCCGGGTGCGGGCAGGCCGCCGATGCCGCGGCCGGCGACGCGCCATGTGCCGTCGGGATCGCGCGCCACCTCGGCGCCCAGGGCACGCATGGCGGCGGCGGTGCGCAGCACGTCTTCCCCAGTTAACAAGCCAGTGATGCGGGTTTCACCGATCGCCAGCGCGCCGAACATCAGGGCGCGGTGGCTGATGGACTTGTCGCCCGGCACCACGATTTGGCCTTGCATGGGGGTTTTGGGCCGAGTGGAGGTGAGTAGGCGAGGCGAGGGATCGTGCATGGAGCGGGTCCGCTTAGCAGTATGACTGATTGTGTTGGCTGGCCGCCAGGTTACGCCTGTCACCGGCTTTTACCTCCACAGTTTCCTTCGGTTTTGCCCGATCACCCTTCCGACTCTCCAATTGAGATGGTCCCGCGCCGTGGCGCCTCAAGGCCGTCGCTTGAATCTCTGAGGGAAGCTCGGCACGATCTGAATTTGAACCGACAGAGAATTTTCCCAACTGAGTTTTTCATGGTTGCCCTTGCTGCGTAGCCACATCTTGGTGCTCAACGACCGGCGACAACCCAGAATGGCGTTGCTCTTTGACCTCCAAATAATTTTCTTGGCGATGGACCAACGCTTTGGCCGATGGCTGCGGTTACTCCGCTTTTGCCGCAGAGAAGGAAGCAGGCTTGCTTTGCCGGATCTGCGAACCTGGATCGCCCCATGCCTGGATACAGTGGTCGATCTGGCGGAAAAAGCGGATATCAAACTTTACGGGACCGCCGCATAAGAAACTTCGACTATGACTTCTTAAGCCCACCCCTTTCAGGGTCTTGGTTAGCTTGGCAGGGAAACCGCTAAGACCGCGAAATCAAGCGAATTTCGCCTATGGTGGCTCGCCCTAAAGCGTTATCGGCTCGACCAACATCACGCCATCATTGCATGCTTTCGAAGAAGCGTGGCGAGCCCCGAATGAAAACTGCATCCTTTCAATGGTATGACCAAAACGACAACATAGCCCAGAAATCAAGAACACCCTGAAAGGAGTGCTTCTTAAGCCTGAAGTTCTGCCTTGTTTAAGTGATTGCCATGCACGGAACGATAAGCCATTTGACACCGCGCTGTCGTGGTGGCATGGGCGCGCGCTCTTGTTTGAAGCCCACTGTCAGCGTCTCTCCGGAGCCGCCTTTCCTGTTATGAAGGGCCCTTGATACCTATGGCCAAGCCTGAACTCGGCACCAAGCGCGTGTGCGTTGCGTGCAGCACGCGTTTTTATGACCTGACCAAGTCGCCTGCGGTCTGTCCAAAATGCGGGACGGAGCAGCCGGTCGAGCAGCCTCGGCCGCGTCGCGCCGGTGGCAACGTTGTTGAGGATAAACGTCCGAAAAAACCAGCGCCTGCGCCGGAAGATGTGGATGTGGAAGTTGAAGGCGTGGAGGATGTCGAGGAAGAAGATGTCCTGGAGGCAGCCGACGACCTGGAAGACGACGCTGATGCGATCAGCGGAGACATTGAGGTCGAAACCGACGCCGATGAGAATGAACGGTAATCAAAGCCGCCCCATGAGACGGTGCCACAGCAGCAGGACGCTGTCATAAGGCAGTGCCGGAGTTTCCCGTAGCCGCCAGTACCAGCGCTTCGGCCAACTGGTTGCCGCCTGAACTGGCGGCGGCGGACAAGCGCGTGCAGAAATCCCGGCCAATCGCAGCAGCATCAGGCAGCGCGGCAGATGGTAGGCGCTGCTGCACGCGTACACCGGCATGCTGGCCGGATACGGCAGCGCGGCCGGCATTGTGCGCAGCATTCGCGCAATGGCGCGGACCGATGACAAGGTATCAGTGCCGCTGCTTTCCCGCATGATGGCCGTGTCGGAGAAGCCGGCCTGATGCAGCAACCGCGCCATGACGGTTGCCTCCGCATTGCCGTAACGGCCTTGGGCGCCGGTCGGCAGGAAGAGCGGTTGTCGGAACCGGGCGCCAAAGCGGGCGGCAGCTTCAACACGACTGCGCAACGTGGCGCTTGGTTCCCCGTCTGGCCTGACCGCAGCGCCGAAGATGATGATAATGGCGTCATGCA
>CAXTXZ010000333.1:0-5159 GCA_964248015.1 uncultured Rhodopila sp.
ATTGAGTGGGAGTAGTCTGGCCACGACGACAAGTTTTTATAATGTATCGTTCCTGTTTGCGAACTGCTATGGTGTGCGGGCAAGATAAGGCAGCAGCCGACGTGGCAAGTTTGAGGTCAGGCAAAAGGCTTCCGGCTGTTCATGGCGGAGATGCCGCCATGAACGCGGACCACGGCCTGGCTGCGTGCGCCCGCTTTGAGCCAAGCCGCTCAGCGTCTTGCGCCCCGGCCTGGGCGGGCTGCGACACGCTCCTCGTCCTGGTTTTCCTTGCAATGCCGCAAGAAACTGCCGTCGAGCCGGTTTGGGCTTGCGGGCCAGGCAACGCCCACTACGTCCCTAAAAGCAGCGGCATGCCTCCGCGGCTCGGGGCTGCCGTGCCTGACAGCCTCGGTGCCTGAGATTCCCGACCTGTCCTTCCTTTCGGGCGGCGGCGGGATGGGCGTGCTCATCCGCGGCCACGACTGGCGCTCAACCCCCCTGGGACCGCCCGAAACTTGGCCGCAGTCGCTGCGCTCGGCGCTGTCGCTATGCCTCAACTCCCCCCTGATCAGCGCCTTGTACTGGGGTCCCGAGTTCCGCATGCTTTACAACGACGCCTACGCGCCCGTCCTGGCAGAGCGACATCCGGGGGCGCTTGGCTGCTCGTTCAGCGAGGTCTGGACGGACGTCGCCGCTGTCCTGGGACCGCAGCTTGAAGACGTCGCGAAGACCGGGAAGGGCTTCGCGATCAACAACCGGAAATTGTTCATTAAACGCAACGGACGGTCCGAGGAAACCTTCTGGACCTACAGCTTCGGTCCGGTGCGTGGGGAAAACGGCTCCATAGCCGGCGTCTTCCTCACCGCGATGGATACCACGAGTCAGGTGATCGCGGAGCGCCGCCAGGCCTTCCTGCTTCAACTGGAACTTAAGCTGCGGTCGCTGTCGGAACCCAGCGACATTCAGGCTGTCGCCAGTGAAGCGCTCGGCCGCGCGCTGCACGCCAACCAGACGGCCTATGCGGAGACAGACGAGCCTGTCCAGGTCGCCATGCTCGCGCATGAATGGAACGACGGCGTGATGCCCAGCAACGCCGGGAGCCATAGGATCGACGAGTTCGGGCCAGGGCTGGCGGCCGGCCTGCGCGCCGGCCGCATCATTGTTGTTGACGACGTCACGAGCGACCCGCGCACGTCCTCGCCCGAGGCGATTGCCTCCTTCAAGCGCATGTCGATCGGCGCTTTCCTGAATCTGCCGATCATCAAGGACGGACAGTTGACGGCCTTTTTCGCTGTCCATAGCCGGAGGCGGCGGGTCTGGTCCAAGGAAGAGGTCGCGCACGCGCGCGAGGTGGTGGAGCGCACCTGGGCCACAATGGCGCGGGCGCAGGCGGAAGCGCGGCTGCGCGAAAGCGACGCCCGGTTCCGGGCAATGACTGACTCCATTGATCCAATGGTCTGGTCAACGCTGCCCGACGGCTACCACGACTTCTACAACCGGCGCTGGTACGACTTCACAGGCGTGCCGCGGGGATCGACTGACGGCGAGGCCTGGAACGGCGCCTTCCATCCGGAAGACCGGGATCGCGCGTGGGCCGTCTGGCGTCACAGCCTGGCGACTGGCAAGCCTTACCACATCGAGTACAGGCTGCGTCACCGCTTGGGCCGCTATCGCTGGGTGCTGGGCCGGGCGCAGCCGGTGCGCGACAGAACAGGCGCGATCACCCGCTGGTACGGCACCTGCACGGACATCCAGGAGATTGTCGAGGCGCGCGACGTGCTGGCGCGCTCGCGCCAGGAACTGGAGCAGTTGGTCTTGCAGCGCACGGCCGAGCGTGATCGCGCCTGGAGCTTGTCGCAGGACCTTCAGGCCGTGGCGGAGATGGACGGCAACCTGGCCGCCGTGAACGCATCCTGGACCAACCTGCTGGGCTGGAGCGAGAGCGAACTGATTGGCTCGAACTTCGTGGACTTCACCCATCCCGACGACCTCCAGGCGACCTTGGACATTTTCGCCAGGACAATCGCGGCGCCTTTGGCCACGCCCCATGAATTCCGCCTCCGGCACAAGGACGGAAGCTACAGGTGGTTCGCCTGGACAGGCGCCTTCGAGAATGGGCGCGTCTATGGGAACGGGCGCGACACCACGGCGGAGCACGAGCAGGCCGAGGCGCTCGCACGCGCCGAGGAAGCGCTGCGCCAGTCGCAGAAGATGGAGGCCGTGGGCCAGCTCACCGGCGGCATCGCCCATGATTTCAACAACCTGTTGACGGGGATTACCGGCAGCCTGGAGATACTGCGCAACCGGGTCGCGGAGGGCCGGACAAACGCGATCGACCGCTACATCACGGCAGCCGAGGGCGCGGCCAAGCGCGCCGCCGCGCTCACGCACCGCCTGCTGGCGTTCTCGCGACAGCAGACGCTGGATCCGAAGCCCACCAACGTCAACCGGCTGGTGGCCGGCATGGAAGACCTGATCCGCCGCACGATTGGCCCTCATGTCGAACTTGAGGTGGTGGGCGCGGGTGGCCTGTGGCCGACCCTGGTGGACCCGCCCCAGCTTGAGAACACGCTGCTGAACCTTTGCATCAACGCCCGCGACGCCATGCCCGACGGCGGCCGGATCACCATCGAGACGGCGAACAAGTGGCTTGATGAACGGGCGGCGCGCGAGCGCGACCTTTCCCCTGGCCAGTTCCTCTCGCTGTCCGTGACCGACACCGGGACCGGCATGACGCCCGAGGTGATCGCCCGCGCGTTCGACCCCTTCTTCACGACCAAGCCGATCGGCTTGGGAACGGGGCTTGGCCTTTCCATGACCTATGGCTTCGCCCGCCAGTCCGGCGGCCATGTCCGCATCTACTCGGAATTGGGCAAGGGCACGACCCTGTGCCTCTACTTGCCCCGCTACATCGGCGAAGCCGAGCACGCCGACGCCATCGAGCGGACGCCAGCCTGCGTGCCGGCGAAGCCAGGCCAGGCCGTCCTTGTCGTGGACGACGAGCCAACGGTGCGAATGCTTGTCACCGATGTCCTTGAGGAAGCGGGCTACACGGTTATTGAGGCGGCGGACAGCGCAGCCGGCCTGAGGGCGCTGGAATCGGATGCTCGCATCGACCTGCTGATCACGGACGTCGGGCTGCCGGGAGGCATGAACGGTCGCCAGGTCGCCGATGCAGGCCGTGCGCTGCGTCCCAGGCTGAAGGTGCTCTTCATCACCGGTTACGCGGAAAACGCCGTTGTCGGCAATGGCCACCTGGAGGCCGGGATGGCGGTGCTCACCAAGCCTTTCGCCATGGAGACGCTTGCGGTAAGGATCCGCGAGATAATGGAAAGCAAGGCCGCCTGAGCCTCGGGGCCGTGCTCTTCCCTGAGGGTGTGAAGCAAATCAAGCCGCTGGCCGCCGCGCAGGTGGCTAGCCATGTGTCGGGTGGGAGCAGGGGCATGACAGCACCCGTGACGATCTATGGCATCAAGAACTGCCAGACGATGAGGAAGGCGCGCGCTTGGCTCGACGGCCACGGCATCGCCTGCCACTTCCATGACTACAAGACGGCCGGCATCACGCATGAGCGGCTTGAGGCCTGGGTGGGCAAAGTCGGCTGGGAGGCGCTGCTCAACCGCGCCGGCACCACGTTCCGCAAGCTGGCGGAGGCGGACAAGGATGGCATGACCAAGCAGCGAGCGATCAGGCTGATGCTCGCCCAGCCATCGGTGATCAGGCGGCCCGTGCTGGTTCTGGACGATAAGGTTATCGTCGGCTTCAGGCCAGACATGTATGAGCAGGCGCTGAGGCCTGGCCAGCCCATTGCAGGCGAGGCCGCATGACCCGCCCTCCGATGCCGCCGTTCAACGCGGACACCGCGATGCAAAAGGCCCGCATGGCGGAAGATGCCTGGAACAGCCGCGACCCGGCCAAGGTCGCGCTCGCCTACACGGAGGACAGCGTTTGGCGCAACCGTGCCGAGTTCCTGCGGGGGCGGCCGCAGATCGAGGCGTTCCTTGCCTGTAAATGGCGGCGTGAGCTGGAGTATCGGCTGATCAAGGAAGTCTGGGCATGGCAGGACAACCGCATCGCCGTGCGCTTCGCCTATGAATGGCGTGACGACAGCGGCCAATGGTATCGCTCTTATGGCAATGAAAACTGGGAGTTCGACGAGCATGGCCTGATGCGCGTCCGTATCGCCAGCATCAACGACGTGCCGATGGCCGAGACGGACAGGATGTTCCGTTGGCCGCAGGGCCGGCGTCCGGACGACCATCCGGGACTTTCCGCCCTGGGATTGTAGCGGCTACGGCGCAGGGCGGCCCGGTTGGAACCGCGGCGCGCCATGATCCGTTTCGCAGGCAGGTCCACGCCTCTGGACCTCCCGGCTCTCGGCGGTCCGCTCTACCACCGCACGGTTGTTCCTTGGTAGTTCACGTAGCCCAGGCCGGCTTGGCCGGACCGCGCCTCGATCGCGTCGGCGACCCCGCGCATGCTTGTTTCCACGTCCAGGTGCGCGCTGGGTCCGCCCATGTCGGTCCGCACCCAGCCGGGCGCGATCAGCAACAGGCTGCGGGGATCGCCGGCATGCCGGGCGGCGAAGCTGCGCATCAGGGTGTTGAGGGCGGCCTTGCTGGCCCGGTAGACCTCCCACCCGCCGGCTTCGTTGTCCGCCACGCTGCCGAGGCCGGACGACATGACGGCGATGGCGCCGGCCGGAGGCACCAGGGACGCGAACGCCTCGACGGCCCGCATCGGACTCAAGGCGTTGGTGACCATGACACTGACAAAGGTTTCGGTTGACACCGAGGCGATCGTCTCGGACGGCCCGTTGGAGATCCCGGCATTGACAAAGAGCAGGTCGAACGCTTGGCCGGTCAGGCGTTGGCGCAAGGCGGCGACCTGCGCGGGCTCGTTGATGTCCACGGTTTCGATGCGGACCTTGCCTGCCAACTCGTGCAGCGGCGTTTGGGGCCCGCGCACGGTGCCGACGACATCCCAGCCTCGGGCGAGGTACTCACGCGCCAGCCCCAAGCCAAGGCCGCGGGATGCGCCGATGATAAGCACGCGTTTGGGCGACATGGCAGGTCTCCGTCAGGCAGCGGGGGATCACAGCCCCTGGGTTTCAGCTATAAGCCTTTTGACAGGACGTCAGTAGGACCCAACATGACAAAACCGCGCGGCCGCCAGTTTTT
>CAXTXZ010000334.1:0-2129 GCA_964248015.1 uncultured Rhodopila sp.
TCAGCGTGCCAGTGAACGACAATACCCCCAGGTCTCCCATATGGCCGATGCGGAACACACGGTCGTCAATGCGGCCAAGCCCGTTGCCCAGGCTCATGTTGAACTTTTCCAGGATGATGCCGCGCAGCCGGTCCGCGCTATGGCCATCGGGCGTGCGGATCGCCGTGACGCCGGGCGCATAGGCGGACGGATCGAGGCATTGCAGCCCCAGCCCCCACGCGGCGGCGGCGCGGCGGGTAGCCTCGGCGTAGCGGGCGTGGCGGGCATGGACGGCGGGGAGGCCTTCCTCGGCTAGCATGCCCAGGGCCTCCCGCAGGGCGAAGAGCAGGTGCATGGCGGGCGTGTAGGGGAAGAAGCCGGTCTTGTTGGCGGCGACCAGCGGTTCCCAGTCCCAGTAGCTGCGGTGGGAGCCTCCGGCGCGGGCGGCGGCCAGGGCCTTGTCGCTGATCGCGGTGAAGGACAGGCCGGGAGGGGCCATCAGGCCTTTTTGCGACCCGGCGATGGTCACGTCCACGCCCCAGGCGTCGTGCTGGTAATCGGCGCAGCCGAGGGAGGAGATGGAATCGACCATCAGGAGGGCGGGGTGGCCGGCGCGGTCCATCGCCTCGCGCACCGCCTGGATGTCGGTCATGCAGCTTGTGGAGGTTTCGCTGTGCACGGCGAAGACGGCCTTGACGCGGCGCTCGCGGTCGTCGCGCAGGGTTTCGCCGATGGCGATCGGGTCCGCGCCGCGGCGCCAGTCGGTGTCGAGCGTCACCACGTCGAGGCCGAGGCGCTGGGCCATCTGCTCCCACAGGCAGGCGAACTGGCCGGTGCGGGTCAGCAGCACGCGGTCGCCGGGGGCGAGCGTGTTGACCAGGGCGGATTCCCATGCGCCGGTGCCGGAGGCGGGGAAGATGCCGATGGTCTTTTCCGTGCCGAGGACGGGGCGGAGCCTTGCCACGACATCGCGGCCGAGCGCGCCGAATTCCGGGCCTCGGTGGTTGATCGGGTTGCGGTGCATGGCGTTGAGCACCCGCTCGGGCAGGTTGGTCGGCCCCGGGGTTTGCAGGAAATGACGGCCGGAAACGAAGCTGGACATTGGGAAGGTGCCTCCAAGGCGGCGGTAGCAAGCATGCCGCGCGGGCGATTGCAATGATATTAGCCGTATGGGAGGGCTGCACCCGTATGTTGGACCTTAAGGAGACGCGTCGATGGCTTCCCTGATCCTGACTGTGATTGGCCCGGATCGGCCGGGACTGGTCAACGCCTTGGCCGCCGCCGTGGCCGGCCGGGGCGGGAGCTGGCTGGAGAGCCGCATGGCCCGCCTGGCCGGACAGTTCGCCGGCATCGTGCGGGTGGAGGCGGCGGAGGGGCTGGAGGACGACCTGCGGGCGCTGGAGCGCCAGGGGCTGCGGATCGCCGTGCAGCGCGTGGCGGCGGAGCCGCCGGCGGCGGGGGAGCGGCTGGCGCTTGAGGTCGTGGGCAACGACCGGCCGGGGATCGTGCGCGACGTGACGCGGGTGCTGGCGGACTGCGGCGTGAACATCGAGGAGCTGACGACGGGGGTGGCGAGCGGGTCGTTCAGCGGCGAGGCGCTGTTCCGGGCGACGGCGCTGCTGCGCGCGCCCAGCCGCTCGGCGGTTGACGCGGCGCGGGCGGGGCTGGAGCGGCTGGGGAATGACTTCATGGTGGATATCCAGGCGGCGGGCGAGGCGGAGGGTTGAGACGGCGGGGTTTCGCTGCTTGTTTTCAGCGACCTGCTTACCCCCCGGCGTTCGCCGCGAGATGCGACGAACGCAGGGGCAGGAAGATTAGCTGTTCGCGTGGATATTCATGAAGGAGCTGCCGCTGGCGGCATCCGTGCCGAAACTCACGCCCAGGCGGCCGTTGCCCAGGTCGGCGGACGAATAGCCGGTCAGCGTGAGGGACGCCGTTGGTTTCCCGGCCGCCGTCGCATCCAGGGTCAGGCCGGTGTAGCCGGATGCGCCTTGGCCGCTTGCCCAGGACAGGTTGAAATCCCGCGGCGTCACGCCCCAGACCGTGGCCGAGTCGCCGCCGTGGAAATTGACGAGGGTGGACCAGATGCTCGCGGTGGGGGGGGGGGGGGGGGGGCCCGCCGGGGGGGGGGGGGGCGGGGGGGAGCCGCC
>CAXTXZ010000334.1:2139-4743 GCA_964248015.1 uncultured Rhodopila sp.
CATCTGGTCCACCCTCGTCAATTTCCACGGCGGCGCGGTCATCGACGAAGAACGTGTCGCTGCCCGTGCCGCCAACCAGGAAGTTGGAGCCGGTGCCGCCATCCAGCACGTTCTGGCCGCTGACGGCCTGCAAGGCGTCCTCGCCGGAGCCGCTGTGCAGGAAGACGCTTGGCTGGCTCGCGGTGATGTTCAGGTTGTCCGCCGTGATGTCGATGAACTGGTCCTGCAAGTACGTGAGCGGGCCGTTGTAAGGCGTCAGCGCCTGCTGCCAGGTCGAATTGTTTGACGTGTCGGTGACGCGCGCATCCTGCAAGGTGGCGGCCAGGCCGTGGGTGTTCCCGGCCGCGTCGGTGTCGAAGCCGACGACCTGGCCGGCGTCGTTGATCCCGTTGATGGTGGTGGCGGTGGCGCCCGGCGCGTCGACGGTGGTGTAATTGCCGCCGCTGTACACGAAGCCATGGCTCGCGCCGGCGGCGTCGTTGTAGAAGCCGACGACCTGGCCCTCGTTGTTTTCGCCCAGGGCCTGGGTGAAGGTGGAGCCGGGCGCCTGAAGCGTGACCAGCTTGCCGTTGTCCAGGATGAACCCGTCCGACGTGGTTGAGGTCGGCATGAAGAAGCCGACGACCTGGCCGGCGTTGTTGATGTCCGTCGCCTGGCTGTTGACGTTCGTTGGCAGCGTCAGCGTGTGCGCGGCGTTGTCCAGTTGGGTGTAGGCGCCGTTCGCCTGCCGCACGTAGGCAAGCTGGTTGACCTGCCCGGCGGGATCCAGCGACGAGTAGCCGGCCTCCTGGCCCAGGTCATTGATGCCCAGCAACTGGTTGAACGCGGTGTTGCCTTCATCCAGCGTGGCGAAGGCGCCGTTCGTGTCGGTGAAGCCATGCGTCGTGCCGGCGGCATCGACGAAGAAGCCGGTGCTGACCCCGGCGTTGTTGATGCCGACGACATCGGTTTGCACCGATCCGGGCGGGTTTTCCGGCGTGAACGTGCCGGGGTGGCTGATGGAGAACCCCTGGTTCGTCGCGTTGCGCACGCCGACGATCGTGCCGCCGTTGTTGATGCCGAGAAGCTCCGTGAAGGTGTCTCCGGTGAAGTCGATGGCCTGGGCGTTGAAGGTGTTCATGGCGAATGCTCCTGTTGAACCGCGGGCGGCGCGGGCCGTGCGCTTGGCTGCGAACGCCGGCATCCCGTGATCGCGGCGCGAGGCCGGTTTTCGTCCAGCCGTTACTGCGTCGCGGTGACCCTGGTCACGTTTCCCGCATTTTCCCTCATGTCCGGCGTGGCCAAGCGGCCTGGGTTCGCCGATGCCGGTTTTCAGCCATGCTGGCTTGACGCCGGGATTCGATGGCCTGCCTGTCGCGGCTGAACCCGCGCCGATGCCCAAGCCCGCAAGCAGCCGCCTGCTCCTGGATCGCCCGGGCCTGCCGCGCTGGTCGAGGGGCCGTTGGACAGCACCGCTTGCTGGCGCTGAAGGCTCGCTGGCGCGCTGCTGGCGAAGGGATCGCCCGTGCCGTGGGAGCCGCCCGCGTTCGGCGGGAGCGTCATGGCGCGCCTGCTTGCCTCGCGGGCCGGGCTGGCTTTCGCGCGGTTCATCCGCTGTGTCTTCCGCAACGCCGGAGCTGAAGCGGAGGTCCGACGACGCGACGAAGCACCGCCGGGCGGGACGGGGGACGTTGCCGTTGGTGGACGAAACCCACCGCCTCAATCGAGCGCGACAGGATGGTTTCCCACCGGTTGAAAACCGGGCCGTTAACCCTGGTCGGCGCCACGGCCTGAATGCCGCCGCGTCAGGTCGTCAGCCGCCCCAAGCATCTTGCAACCCCGCGCGCGGCAGGGTCGCGCTGTCACGCAATCGGCGTGGCGACGACATGATCCTGGAAGGCCGGCCGTTCGCACAGGCGGCCGTACCAAGCTTGCAATGACGGCATCTCGGGACGGGCAAGGCCGAGGTAGTCCATGCCGAACCAGCGGTGCGCGTGCACGCCCCAGGGGATGTCGCAGAGGGTGAACGCGGGGCCGGCGACAAAGGCGTGGCGGCTCAGGGCGGCGTCTATCATGCGCCAGGCTTTCGCGGTTTCCTCGATGGCGGCGGCCACGGCGGCCAGGTCGCGCTTGTCGGGCGGGGTGCGGACCAGGCCCCAGAACACCTGGCTCATGGGGCGGTTGAGCAGGGTTTGCTGGGCGTCCATCCAGCGGTCGATGTTGGCCCTGGCTTGTGGGTCGGCTGGCCAGAGGGCGGCGTTGTCGCGCGCCAGGTAACGCAGGATGGCGTTGCTTTCCCACAAGGTGAAGCCGCCTTCCTGGAGCGTCGGCACCAGGCCCGTCGGGTTCATGGCGCGGTACTGCGCCGTGTCGGTCTGGCCGAAGGCGCCGCCGACGTCGATGCGCTCGAACGGCAGGCCGAGTTCGCCCAGGCCCCAAAGCGCCTTCATGACGTTGCTTGATGTGGCGCGGCCCCAGATGATCCTCTGCGTGGTGTCAGCCATCGGTTTTCCCCTTCGTCGTCCGGCGCAGCTTAAAGCAGATCGCCGCAGGGCCGAAAGGTTTGGAGGCGCGAATCTGCTCGGGAAACAATAAGCTTCGGGAAACAATGAGCCATGGCGCGCC
>CAXTXZ010000334.1:4753-5149 GCA_964248015.1 uncultured Rhodopila sp.
GGCCGGGCAAACAATACCCTGCGGCAACAAATCCCCCAGGGCGCCCCGCGACCCCACCCGGACGGCGAGGCCCCTGGGCTCGGCGGCGCCGACCGGCAACTTGCGCGCGTCCCCAAGCCGGGGCACACGGGGCCGATGCACAATGCCGCCTTGCGCACGCCTCCGCCGCGGGTCCTGGCCGTCGCCGCCATCATTGGCGCGGCGGCGGCGCTTGGGGGCGCGTTGGGCGCGGCGGCGGGGGGGGAGCGAGAGGGCGAGCCGCGCGCCTGCACCCATCCGCAGCGCGACGACGCCTCGCGCCGGCGACCCGCCCAGTTGCACCGCGAGGTCATCGGCGACGAGCAGCCCGCCGTCGGGGGCGCGGGCGCCCCGGCCCGGCCACCCCCCCCCCCGCGC
>CAXTXZ010000335.1:0-5137 GCA_964248015.1 uncultured Rhodopila sp.
CACCGCGACACGCTGGCGCATGCCGCCTGACAGTTCATCGGGGCGCTTGCCGATCCACGTCCCGACACGGCCGCTTTCAACATGCATGGTCCAGGCGGCTGGCTTGGCGGGACTGGAAGGGATCGTGGCCGAACGGTTCGGCATGCCGGGGCACCGACGAAAGACCGCATGAACGGGGATCGGGCGAACGCTGGCATTGATCAAGCCGGGCCTTGTCAGGACAAATACGCGTTGCCATCCAAACAAGGCAGCGGCAGGCGTTGGGACTGTCCCCTGTCGCGTGACCTCTGGAGACACCCGCCAATGTCCGGCTTCTTCTACTACCTGCTCACCTTCGCCGAATCCATCACCTCCGTGTTCGGCATCCGTGGCGTTTACGAGCAGCCGCGCTATGCCGTGATCCAGGATCTCGGCCAGGACGCGGAAATCCGCCGCTACGAGCCGCGTGTCGCGATCGAGGCGACGATCGACGGCAGCGACCGCCAGCAAGCCGCCGGTCAGGCGTTCAGCCTGTTGTTCCGCTACATTACCGGCGCCAACCAGGCCAGCGAGAAGATCGCCATGACCGCGCCGGTCAGCACCCGCGCGGCGCCCGAGCGCATCGCCATGACCGTTCCGGTGCAGACCAGCGGCGGCGGCCCGCTCAGCATGCGCTTTTTCCTGCCCCGCGACGTGGCGGAGCACGGCGCGCCGCTGCCCGCCGACCCGCGCCTGCGCCTTGTGCAAGTCCCCGAATCGACAATCGCCGCCCTGCGCTACACCGGTGTCGACAACGAGCGATTGCACGAGGAAAAGGCGGCGCAGCTTCTGATGTTGCTCAAGGACACGCCATGGCATGCGACAGGCGAGGCCTTTCGCCTGAACTACGACCCGCCGTTCACCATCCCTTTCCTTCGTCGCAATGAGGCCGCGGTCGCCGTCACGAAGTGAGCCACGGTCGCCCGCATTGGCGGGCGCATGGCATCAGGAGGCGGCGGCGACGTCCACCGCGACCTGCAAGACGGCATCCCCCGGAAGCAGCTTCACCTGGAAATTATCCCGCCCGACATAGCCTCGGTCGGGCACGTAGTCGATCCGCGTGTCGTCGCCGACCTCGTGGATCGTCACGTTGCCATGCGCCGGGCGTCCGGTCAGAAGGCCGGCGCCGTAGGGCTTCGGGCCGGCCTGATGCACCGGCAGCCCGCACCAGCCGCCGGTGTTGCCGACCTTCATGAGCAGGTCTGACGTCCGGCTCGGGGTCGGGTTGACAGGCGGGTAAACGCAGACCTTGGCGCCGCCCGTCAGGTCAACGGCGAACACGCGGAGCCTGGACGCCGCGGGGGCGGCATTCTCCGAACATCCTTGCAGCAGCGCACCGCCCATGAGCAGGGCCATCCATGTCAGTTGGCGCACCTTGTCGGTCATCTCGTCCAAGCCTTTATCTGTTTCAGTGCCGGATCAGGAGCGTTCGCGGCCGAGTCGCGCGTCCGAGCCAGCCGGGCGCACACATACCGCTTATCGCGGCCATTGGAAGCAAAATTGGCGATCCGCCCAAGGGGCTGCCGCGCGCAACGTCCGGTCCAATGGGACGGCTCCGCCGTTACGTCTGCCTACATGTACCGGAACAGGAACAGGATTGCTCCGCCCTCTGGGGGCGCCAGGCAGCTTTCCGGCAGGCTGCGGGGGAGGCGCGGTCACGGTCTGGTGTCATCACATCGTGCCGTCCGATATGGAAATTTTATGCGGAACCGGAGCAAAGCGGCAGACGCAGGCCCAGGCCGGGCCGTTTCGGCTTCAACAGTTGAAGGCTTCCATGTCTTTTTACGAAAAGCTGATTGGCCAGTCGCTGGCCACCTGCGACGAGGAAAAGCAGAAGGTCGGGCCGCTCACCGGCATTCCCATGCTGGGCCTCGATGCGCTGTCGTCCGCGGCCTACGGGCCGGAGGCGGCGCTCACGGTCATGCTGCCCCTGGGCGCGGCCGGCGTTTCGTGGATCATGCCGCTCACGGTTGTCATCCTGGCCTTGCTGGCGATCCTGTACCTGTCTTACCGCCAGACCATTCCGGCCTATCCCAATGGCGGCGGGTCATACACCGTCGCGCGGGAAAACCTTGGCATCAAGCCGGGGCTTCTGGCCGCGGCCTCGCTGATGCTCGACTACATCCTGAACGTCGCCGTGGGCATCGCCGCCGGTGTCGGGGCGTTGATTTCGGCGGCGCCGGCGCTGCAGCCCTACACCCTTCCGCTCTGCCTCGCCGTGCTGCTTTTGCTGACGGTCGTCAACCTGCGCGGGATCAGGGAGTCCGGGCGGTCGTTCCTGCTCCCGACCTACCTGTTCATCGCGGCGCTTGGCCTCATCATCGTCCTGGGCATCGCCAAGACCGTGGCGAGCGGCGGCCATCCGGTCGCGGTCGAGCTTCCGCCCGAGATGCCGGCCGCCACCGCCGGGGTGACGCTTTGGCTTTTGCTGCGCGCCTTCGCCAACGGCTGCACCGCCATGACCGGGGTCGAGGCGATCTCGAACGGCATCCCGGCCTTCGCGCCGCCGGCGGTCGGCAATGCCAGGCGGACCCTGACCGCCGTGATCGCCATCCTGGGAGCGCTGCTGGCGGGCATCGCCACCCTCTGCCATGCCTACAACATTGGCGCCACGGACCCGGACGGCAGCCACTACCAAAGCATCCTGTCGATGCTGACGGCGGCGGTCGCTGGCCGCGGCATCGTCTATTACATCACCATGGGCAGCGTGATCGCGGTCGTCTGCCTGTCGGCCAACACCAGCTACGCCGACTTCCCGCGCCTCTGCCGGTTGCTCGCGCTGGACAACTACCTGCCCTATTCCTTCGCCGTGCGCGGGCGACGCCTTGTCTATTCGGAGGGCATCGTCACCCTGACCATTATCTCGGGCGGCCTCCTGATCGCTTTCGGAGGGGTCACCGACCGTTTGATCCCGCTGTTCGCCATCGGCGCTTTCGGCGCCTTCACCCTGTCCCAGGCGGGAATGGTGATGCACTGGCGCCGCGCGATCGCGCAGGGCGCCGCGTCCCCCAAGGCGCATACAGCGATGATCATCAACGGCTTTGGCGCGATCCTCACCTTCGTCGTGCTGCTGATCGTGCTGGCGACCAAGTTCGTCGAGGGCGCTTGGATCGTCCTGCTGCTGGCCGGCGGCCTGCTGGCCTTGTTCATCGGCATCAAGGGACATTACACGGATGTGGCTCGGCAGATTGCCTCAACGACGCCGCTGAACGTCGACAACATCCAGCCGCCGGTCGTCGTCGTGGCCATCCGGCAATGGAGCATCATCTCGGAAAAGGCGCTGCGGTTCGCGCTTTCCTTGTCGCCCGACATCATCGCTGTCCATGTCGACGCCAGCGACGACGATGGCGAGCACTTCGAGCGCAACTGGCGCCGCTATGTCGCGGCGCCGATCGGGCATACCGATCGGTTCAACGCGCGGCTGGTCCGGGTCAGCTCCCCGTTCCGACGTTTCTTCCACCCCATGTTCGACACGCTGAGGCAGATCGAAAGCGACTACCCGAACCGGATGATCGCGGTCGTCATACCCGAACTGGTTGGCACGCATTGGTATGATTATTTCCTGCACAACCAGCGCGCCACGGCGCTGAAGGCCGCGCTTTTGCTCCGTGGCGGCGAGCGAGTGGCGATGATCAACGTGCCCTGGCACCTCAAGCAGCGCCGCCGCACCTCCTTGGCTTCGACGTAAGGCGGTCCGGGCTTCAACCTGTTCGTGCCGGGGCGGCACGCCGCATGCCGGCGGCTTCAAGCAGCCGTTTCGGCAAAACCATCATTGTGGTAGCGTCCAGCTTCTTGTTTGACCAGGGTTTCACGGCAAAGACGGCCGCAAGCCCGAACGGTTGCGCGCGAAGGACCAGGATGACGCCGAACGCCCCCAGCTTCCAGGACCTGATACTGCGGCTGCACGGGTTCTGGTCACGCCAGGGCTGCGTCATCCTGCAACCCTACGACGTCGAGATGGGAGCGGGCACGTTCCACCCGGCGACCGCGCTTCGCGCCCTTGGGCCAGCGCCATGGAACGCCGCGTACGTCCAGCCAAGCCGTCGCCCGACGGATGGACGGTACGGCGACAACCCCAACCGGATGCAGCACTTCTACCAGTACCAGGTGATCATGAAGCCCAGCCCGGCCGACGCGCAGGACCTGCTGCTCGCCAGCTACCGGGAGATCGGGCTGGACCCGCTGCGCCACGACTTCCGCTTTGTCGAGGACGACTGGGAAAGCCCGACCCTGGGCGCCTATGGCCTGGGGTGGGAGGTCTGGTGCGACGGCATGGAGGTCGGCCAGTTCACCTACTTCCAGCAGGTCGGCGGCATCCCGGTGGTCCACCCAAGCTTCGAGATGACCTATGGGCTGGAACGGCTGGCGATGTACGTGCAGGACCGCGACAACGTGTTCGACATCGACTTCAACGGCGCCGGCGTTTCCTACGGCGACGTCTTCCTGCGGGCCGAGCGGGAATACAGCGCGTACAATTTTGAGCATGCCGACACGGCGATGCTGTCGCGCCACTTCGCCGACGCCGAAAGCGAATGCGCGGCCCTGCTCGGGCGCGGGCTGGCGCTGCCGGCGTACGACCAGTGCATCAAGGCGAGCCACCTGTTCAACCTGCTCGACGCCCGCGGCGTGATCAGCGTCACCGAGCGCGCCAGCTTCATCGGCCGGGTCCGCGCGCTGGCGAAAGGCTGCTGCGAAACCTGGGTCGCGGGCGAGGCGGCATGACTTTTCCTCGCGAACGCCCTATCTCTGTTCCCAGGCCCGGCGGCGGGCGGCTGACCATCAAGGGCTTGGGCATGGCGCACCAGGAGGCCAACCTGCGTAAACAGCGTTCCCGGATCGACCTCAGCCCCGCCGCCGCGCGGCGGATGTTCGCCGAACGTGGGACGCTGGTTGCCGAACGCGGCCGATGCCGTCATGGACAGGCGGCAAGCGGCGCGGCTTCCACCGCCGCCAGCGGCTTGCCGATCCAGCTTCTCCGGCCATGACCATGCGTCACTGCGGCGCGGCGCGAGTCCGGAAGGACTGAGGATGCCCGAACTCTTCATCGAGCTGTTCAGCGAGGAAATCCCCGCCCGCATGCAGCGCGGCGGCGCGGCAGAGCTTGAACGCGGGGTCTCCG
>CAXTXZ010000336.1:0-1352 GCA_964248015.1 uncultured Rhodopila sp.
GCTTCCGCCAACGGCCGGAACGCCACGTCACCTGTGACGATTTGCAGCGTGTCCTCGTAATCCCAGGGCGCCCTTGATTCCGCGGGAGCCTTCACCCGCACAAGGTACATGTCGTGCAGCATCCGTCCGTCAGCCCGGACCATGCCGTTTTCGGCATACATATCCCGCACCGGCATCGCCCTCATCTTCCCGACGACCGCCAGGCTGTCCGTCGTTCCGGCCGCCGCGATGGCCCGCAGATAATGCAGCACGGCCGAGTAGGTCGCCGCTTGCGACATTGTCGGCATGACCTTGCGCCGCTCCTGGAAGCGGCGCGACCACGCCCGCGTTGCGTCCGTCCGGTTCCAAGTGAACGACGTCATCAGCGTGATGCCTTGCGCGACCGGCAGCCCCAGGCTGTGGATGTCGGCAATGTTGCACAACAGCGGCACCATCGCCTGGCCACCCTGCACGATGCCGAACTCGGCTGCCTGCTTGACCGCGTTGGTCATGTCGGCGCCACCGTTCGCCAACGCAATGACCTTGGCGCCCGATGCCTTCGCCGCGACCAGATAGGAACTGAAATCGCCTGCGTCGATGGGATGCTTCACCGCGCCCAGGACACGCCCACCGGCGCTGGTGACCGCTTCCGACGCGCTGCTTTCCAACGCGGCGCCAAAAGCGAAATCAACGCTCAGGAAAAACCAGGTGTCCAAGCCTCGCGCGATCAGCGTGCGCGCCACGCCGTGCGTCAGCGCGTAGCTGTCGTAGTTCCAGGACATCGCGGTCGGCGCACAGGCCTTGCCGGTGAAATCGTTTGTGCTGACGGCGATCGCGACGACGATTCCATTGCGGTCTCGCGCGACCTGCTCGACCGCGAGCGCCACGGCGGAGTTGTCCAGGCCGACGATCATGCCAACGCCGTCCCGGTCATACCATTGCCTTGCGACAGCGGACCCTATGTCCGCCTTGTTCTGGTTGTCCGCCGACAGGATCTCGATGGGATGGCCGAGCACTGTGCCACCGGCGTCCTCGGCGGCGAGACGGGCGGCGACAACGGAGCCAGGCCCGATGCTGTCGGAGTAGACGCCTGTCATGTCGGTCAGCACGCCCACCCGGATGGGCGCGCCTTGCGCCCTGCCTTGCGTGCCGCCTATCGCGAGCGCGGCGCCCGCGCCCAGGATGGTCCGTCGGTTCAGTCGCGGCACGGGCGGCTCCTTCGTCTTGCCGAGGCAAGGCTAAGGCAACTTGTCTCCTTCGTCACGCCGCGGGATGCCTTGCGCCGGGCCGCGCGCCCGTCCATTGCATGCGTTGGCGTATCGGCTCATGCGCCGCGCGTGCTGGATGCCATGCCATGGCGGACGCATGGCCAA